>JBKEAM010000057.1:0-33576 GCA_047972265.1 Oscillospiraceae bacterium
TGGCCCCTAAAAGTGCAGCACCGGAGCCCCAGCGCCGACTGAACGAACAACAAATTAGGTGCTCCAAGGTGCTAACCTTTTCGGGGACCTTTTGCTAACATTTTTACTTGACGAACACACATATAAAGAGAACTCTCACGCAAAAATGAAATTTGAACTACTTTCACTACTTCATCACTCATTTTAAATTCTAAAATATTGAGCTATAGAAATACCCTGCCCCATTAGGAGCAGGGCGTTTCCATTGTTGTCGGGATTTCTTTGATTGAACCGTTTGGCTATTAGGTAACAAACCTATATCCGTTGGCATTTTGTTGTGTAGTCACAGCGTCAGTAATAGTGCGATTGCCAACTTGAACTACGGTTTGTTCTTTTTTGTCCGCTTGTCGCTAAGTATTTTCCGCAATTTTTGAATCGTTCAGTGCTTCAAGTACAGCGTCTCTGATTTCACCACGCAGATTGGAATATTCTGCTACAAAGCTACTATTGCTTGTGATATTTGCAGAGACGGACTTGGCGAAGGAATCACTGCTGTAGTACCTCAATGCAGAGGTGTCCACGGCGAAACTCATGACCGGGCTGACGCTCACAAAAGAATCCGCCCAAGTGTTCACGACACCTCTCGTGGTCTTGCCAATCCGGGATATACCGAGGTTGTAGCCGAGGACTGTATCTCCGCCTATTCTCTCGAAGACTTTGGACGGAGAATTGGAATCCAGAGCTTCCTTAAAGGTCTCTTTTGCGTCATTCGCCCATCTACGCATATAGGAACGAGAGAGGTCGTAGAAATCATTGATACCATTGTTGAAACCCTTAATGACATCTTTCGCAATGTCATAGAAAGTGCTGGACGATACTATGTCGGTGAAGTATTTCTTGGTATTGTTAGCCCAAGTAGTCATTCCGCTCTTTGCGCTTTCAGACTGACCAACAATGCCGTTCTTGAAGCCGTTCACGATGTCATTTGCGTACTTCTCGAAGGTCTCCTTGTTTATTCCGCCGAAAGAGGAATTGTTGAACCACTTTTGAACATCACTACCCCAATTTGTTATCGTGGTCTGAATCGTGGAATACTTGTTTTTGACACCTTCGTTGAACCCTGTCACGATGTTTTCACCTACAGTCTTCAAGTTCACTTTCAGACCTTCGGAGAGTTTCACCGTTCCACTCGACCCGGCTACAGTGCCGAGCTTATCAACGAAGTCAACATATTCTGCCAACAAACCGACTGCGGTTTTCAGTTCGGGGACAGCTACATTCAGCTTGTCGTTCAACTCTTTCGCCTGTCCTGCGATTTTCTCCACATCGTTCTTCATTTTCTCGATAGGGTCTTGAGTGAACCAACCGATAATCGTGTCGATTGTTGCGGACAATCCAGCGACAGCACTCGCTCCTGTATATCTGACAACCTCTCCGGCAAACGCAGTCATGAAGTCTACGAAGTCGGACATATCGGTAGTCAAACCGGGGAGTTTTCCGTTCAAATCATCGAGAGCCGGGGCAAGGTTGTTTCCAAGTTCTTTTGCCACAGCCACAAGACTTTCGATGAACAGCACCACGGCTATAGCCAGCTCCACGAGGATAGCAGTACCAAGACCAATAGCCAAAGGCAACAGTCCTGCGCTTGCCACGGTAGCCACGCCGAGAGCGGCAGTGACAACCCCTATCCCAACCAGTAAAGCAGTGCCAAGTCCAATACCTTTCGCAATGGTGTCACCATTGTCCAGTACAGGTTGCCATGCCTTGCCAATTTCGTCTAAACCCTTTCCTATCGCCCAAATCTCTATTAAAAAGAGACCAGCGGCGATACCCAGCTCTGCCAAGATAGCCACGCCGAGAGCAATGTTTACAATAAGCGGTGTACCTACAGAGCCTAAGAGAGCGGTCACAACGCCGATTGCCGCTAAGATACCGACTCCGATACCCATTGCCGCCGCAACTGTGCCGCCGTTGTCAATGACAGGTTGCCAAGCGATACCGACCTGTTCCAGCTCCATTCCGAGCAGGATAATTGCGCCTGTGATAAGCAATGCCGCCGCCGCAACCTCTGCGACAATCACGATACCCATACCAAGGTTTTTAGCAAGAGTGGTGAGTTTTGTGAACAACTGTCCAGTGGAGGTGTTCATCGTTTCTGTGGTAGTAGTAAGTGCTTTTCCAGCTTCCGCAACCTCCTTCGCAGGAGCAAGAGCAGTTTTTGCAGTCTTGAAGTAGCCAGTGACTTTTACAATACCGAAAATGGTCTCAGCCGCACCGATACCGAAAGTCACCCAATCAACCTTGTCCCACTGAATGTTTCCTGCTTCGTCTTGAGCTTTTTTAAGCTCACCGAGAGCAGTGGTGATACCAACGAGGGTAAAACCGGCACCGAGAAGTGCGGCATTGCTTTTTAGTCCGCCAAGGGCGATTGTCACCGTTCCGATACCTCTGATGATACCTACGATGTTTTCCCAATCAACCTCTCCTGTTTTGGCAATGTCAACTATCTCTCGAATTATGTTGCCAATACCCCCGATTACCAGCAATGCACTACCTGTTTTCACATTGCCAAGGGCAGTCAAAGCCGCACCCATTCCTGTTGCAAACTCAGCGATGATGCCGCTAACATTGTCGAAGTTAGCCCCATTTTCCATAATGTCTTTCACATTGTCAATGAGGTGACTCATGCTGTCAGCAAGTAATAAGAGATAGCCAAAGCCCGTTCCTTTTTCACCCATTTTGGAAACCTTGTCGATAAAGGTGGACACGCCTGTTGCGATTTTCCATGTGGCGAAACTCGCTCCAATCATGCCTACTGTGCTGAGTATTCTGCCGAGACGTGTGTCAAACAACTCAGACCAAGAGTCAATACCATCGGCTATGCCTAGCCATTCCTTCATTCGTTCAACAAGGGCGGCTATAGGTGATTCGGCTAAGTTTTCCAAAAAGTCATAGGTAGGTAGTTCAAATCCAAGACCGCCACCTCCGCCAATATCAGCACCGCTACCGCTATCGGATTGTTCCGGGGGACTGAGAACATTAAGTTCATCAATGCCAAGGAGAGCGTTTTTGAGTTCTTTTGCTTTCTTCGTAGCGTCACCAAGACCATCGGCTACATCTTCTGTGCCACTTGATATACCGCCAACGGCTTCGCCGACAGCACCGAAATCTGTGAGCTTTATACCAAGCAGTCCGGCAATAACTTCTGCTACATAGCGAAGAACCTTAACCACGGCGGTTGCGACAGGTACGATTGCTTGCAGTGCAGGAAGGAATAGATTTCCAAGCGCACGACCACACTGAACAACTTGAGCTTTCAGAATACGAAGTTGGTTCGCAGGAGCAATCAATGTACGAGCCATATCGCCTTGAGCGACTGTGACCTGTGTCATGATTGCGTAGTAACGCAGTTCTGCTTTTTCAGCCTGTGTCATAGCGTTTACGCTCTTGGTGATACCAAGGTTCAACGCTTCCTGCTGTAGTCTCGCAACTGAAAGGTCATAACCGAGTCTACGAAGGGGTTCAAGTTCGCCGGAAATGCCCGATTGTAGCTTCTGCATGGCTTCCTCAAAACCACCTGTGAGGTTGTAAAAGGAAGTTATATCGTAACCGAGCTGAGTCAAGTTCTGACTCATTGTGTATGCTCTATCGCTTGCCACTCCAAACCCACTTGTAATGGTCATAAAAACGCCTTGGCTTTTCAACCACTCCGCCGGGTCTATACCAACGAGTTCTGAAACGCTTTCGGCGTATTCTTTGGCTGAGTCTGCGTATTCACCCATAGCCACCGTAAAAAGATTCAGAGACTCGATATAGGTGTTAGAGCTTGTAATCCATGAAGCAATGACACGAGCGATTCTTGTCACAGCGATATACGCTATACCGATTTTTGCCGCAAGGTTCACATAACTCGTGCCTGTTTTAGCGTTAGAGGTTGCCAGTTTCTCATTGTCCGCAATAAGTCTTTGAATACGAGTGGGGAAAGCCGCAAAACCAGCGGACACCTTTTCCATCTGAGTAGCCAATGGTGTGAACACTCTAACAAGCGACTGAATTTGATTGTAGAGCGTCCTCATGTCTACATTTTTCAAATTCTCCATCAGTTTTGGAATCTTGTTCAACTGAGTGACGAACGAGGTCAAATTGTTCTTACCCATGTTGGAAAGCTGACTCAGTGCTGATACAAGCTCCGCAAGTTTACTGCTCAATCCTCCCATGTTTACAGAATTGAGTGCCTGTACCGCTTGAGGTAGCCGCTGTAGCTGAGAAATAAAGCTGTTTAAGTTGGACTTGCCGACACCCGAAAGAGAGCCTAAACCAGTGGCAAGTTCCGTAAGTGTCGAAAAATTTGTGCCACTGATGGAATTAATCGCAGTGCCGATATTGGTTATCTGTGTGGGAACAGAAGACGAGAGCTTGAGATTTCCGCACGAGGAAAGAGTCTGCAAACCCTGTGCGAGTTTGTTCAGATTGTCTGCGTTTGTGCCGCTAACGCCGTTTAGAGCGGTATTCAGAGTGGTGAGCTGTTTTGATACAGCATTCAACCCTAAACCGCCCTTTGTTGCACTCTTTAATTTAGACAGATTAGCCGTTAGACTGTCGATACTTTTAGCCGCTTCGGCAGACGGAGCTTGTATTTCAATTTGCAACGATTCGACCGTAATATCACTCATAGGAATTCCTCCTTTCGTAAAATAAAAATGGTGCATGACTGTTTGAGCTTTTCGCTCGTGCAATCATGCACCATTTGTAAAGTAGTGGTATTATTCTTTAGCTTCGCTCCCAAGGTATGCCATTCCGAACTTGTTCCAGCTCTGTTACAAATTCCTCGTAAACAATCGTGAGCATTTGGGCTAATGCATTCAGAAGTTCGCCTTTACCATCGAATTGAGCAAAAATCTCGTCTATTTTCTTACGTGAAACGAATCTGTGATTGGCAATAAATGCTCCGGCAAACAGTTCGGGGAGAAGAACCATTGGCTTTGCAAGCACTTCCTCCGCTACAAATCCTCGCCGCTCCATTTCTACAACAGAATTTCGAGTATATTCCAAAGCATAGGGCTTGTCCTTGTAAACGAATTTAATTTTACTTACCATGATAAATTCCTCCTATATTTTTATTCTTGGTTAGTGTCTTCGCCGCACAGACCAGCGTCCAATGCAAATTGCTTTTCGAGCCGTGCCAGCCGCTCACGTTTTGCCTGCAAAGGCACAGGTTCTTCACATACAAAAGCATTTAGCCCATCTATGGTACTGCGAAACCGATAAGCGAATACGAAGCGAATGAAATCCCCGTCCTCGGCTGACTGCCCTTCAATCCAATTTTGAGTGAATGAGAGCCAACGTTGCGAGGTAGGAGAGGTAGCTTCTCGGTAGCGCACCGCTAAGCGCATAAAATGCTCAACCACTGCCGTGAAATACCACTTGAATTGAATACCGCTCATTATAAAGCCCTCCTTGCGGATTATTCGGTAAAGGTAACTCTGTCACCGCAAGCCTTAAAGTTTCGATACGCCGACCCATATGACTCGGGACAATTTGCCAAAATTTCATTTATGGTCTCCTCAATGACAGAGCCGGACTTACCCTCTGTCTCTCTGTTGATAAACGCGAGAAGACCATCGGTGTCTTTGAAAAAATACAGTACACGGGGCTTTTCGGACGAGGAGGAGTCTTCATCGTAGCAATCGGGGCTTCCCTCGCCAACAAACTCAGCCCAAAAAAGCACGGTCAATACGCTTTGTGCCGCCATGTTCCGTAAATGTATCTTCGGTTTGTAAATACGGCAACATTTTACGGACAGAAAAAGACAGATTCTCCTCCGTGCCTTTATAGTTAGACAAAAAGTTCGCCACATGGTCTTCAAAAACATCGAGTAAGCGCAAACGATGTTCCGGCTCCTCTACAATTAAACGCAGGTCGTGTTTCATTGCAATTTGGGATAACATTTGCATAGCCAGGGGACAATATGACAGTTGTTCTGCATACAGACTAAGCTGTGTTGGTGTCAGATTGTCGAGCATACCCAAGATTTGTAAAGTACTTACAATTTCGGGTGTGGGTGCTTTAACTGCCTGTTGAAGTGCAATCAGCCGCATAGCTTCAAATTCGGGGACAAGTTTGATTTTCGCTTTGGAGACAAGTTCCTTGTGACATGAGTTAAACTCTGTCTGTGCCGAATCAACCTCCCGGTCATAGACGGTTCGGGTGATTTCGTCTTTGTTCAAAAGTTCGGTAGCCTTTTGAGTGGCCTTTTGATAAGTGTTTTGAACTTCATTGGTTTTTGCGTAATGAAAGCGCATTGCTCTCATAACATTGGAATAATGATTTCGCTTCATGGTAAAATCCCTCCTAAAATTAGTGGTTTATTGCGTTGCATACTCCTAAAATGTCTACAAATGCTTTACTTCTCGGTATCATCTAGTAAATATCGCTTGCGGATGGCTTCCACATCATAATCGCCATCGGTTGGTGTTTGTGCGACCGGGGCAAGGTCTAGCCTGTCTACAAACCCATGATTATTCTTTAAAATGAAGATGGACATGATAGGGTTTGCGCTACCGTATAGTCCGGCATTGCTGATAATATCGGCAAACGCTTCTTTGACTTGCTGGATAAAATCTGTAGTTGGGTGAGTGGGATGCGCCAGCAAAAATTGATTCAAATTTTGCCTAGAGCAACCAAATGCTAATGCCAGCCCGGATACGCTCGGAAACACCTTTGCAATCTCAGTAGCTTCCATGTATTCAAACGTTCTTGCCTGTACGGAAGGTGTGTCCTTCAAATCGAGTCGAGTACGAACCGTGGACTCCTGTAGCATTTTGCGCTTAGTACAGCTATCAGCCGCAAGCTGATTAGCTTTGTGCGCATCTGATAACTCTTTATACATCTTTGATTTGTGATTGTTGGCTTGTTTTTCTGCGGCCAATACCTTTGCCATTGACTGTGCCGTAATGGAATCGCTCATTTTAATTCCTCCTTTTTCATAGTGAAGCGTAATCCCGAAATACCATTGGATTTGTACTTTTCAAACGAAACCCCTGCCGCTTCAAGGTTGCTCCTAATTCCGTTTAATCGCTTTGATAGGCGAGTGGCATCCGGCGGAAATGACTTAACAGATGTGTTCACGCCATTCTCCGGCACAATTTTTCTCAGTGCTTGGAGCAATAGTGCCGCACTTCCACGCCATTCGCTGTGAACAGACATGAGTGCGAGAATAAGAGCGGCAACAGGGTCATTCGCAATGGCTTCGGCGTTCTGAGTTTCCCGATTTTCAGCATATTCCTGCAAAAAGCGTTCGCCACCACCATCTTCGAGGGCTTCTCCGATGGCATAGCCCCATTTAGCGAAGTCTGCCATTCGGGGTAGCTTGTCGAGTTTAACAGTCGGATATATCTTCATTGCCGCCGCCAATGTGTCGAAAACGCCGCCCAATATAGAAGCCTTTGCGTCTTCAAATTCGGCTTGTATCGTGGAGAGTTCCCTGCGCTCGTCTTCTAAAATTCGTTCCAGTTCGAGGAGTACGCTTCTGTCAAGCAAATCCGGGCGAGTAGCCACGTTGGATATGCCATTCAAGACAATTCCCCGCTGAAATGAGTAAGTCACAGAGTCCGAATCACTGTACAATGTCCGATTTTGAACCCCTCCACCAGTGATAGCTCGACATAGAAAATCACTTGTTTCTTCATCGAGATAGCTGACGTTGTCAAAAGGGACTAACCAATGCTCCAAGAGGTTCACGAGCAAATTTCGGGAGTCCTTCGACAAGGTGAGCGTTTTGAGCAAGGAAGGGTCTATCACGGACTTTAGAAACTCACAAGTCGTTGTTTTCGCCGCACCTTTTTCACCATAAATAGTAAGTAGGGGTCGAGGAATTCCGGGAACAAAGGAAGACACCAGCCAGACCATGAACAGAAAACGGTGCTTTTTAATAGACACAAAGTCCAAAATCTTCCGTATATCACCACCGGGAATCGGTATGACTTGGGGTAACTGGTGCGTAAACCTCCGAAACATAGGGGGGAGCTTGTTAGTTACCGTCCAGCTCCCGGGCATAACGTGAACCACGTCCCATTCCTTATTGCCAAGGTCGTAATATATGGCGTCACTTGTTCCGGCAACTCGGGTGTGCAGAATTCTTTCTTTTTTCTCAAGATAGAGTGCGGAAAAGGTCATGATGTCGATGGCTTCGTTAATTGCGTTATTACCAATCGCTCGCCCGGTTGACTGGTAATACCATCCCGCTAACCTCGCCCGAAAGGCCTTGCTACCAAGGTTGCAAATCTCAAAATGACCATCAACAGGAATTGCGGCAAAAGGTTCGTCACGCTCTGTGTGAAAAAATTCCGTTCCAGTTGAGTCTACAATATCCAACATCTTTTGACTATGTGTAGGTTTTGGGGATTTTGTTTCCTCTCCATCTACGGCATCGTCAGCAAGGAGTGCATCAAGCTCGCTGGTGGAATATTCTTTTTTTTTGAGTCCATTGTTACTGCTCACCGTCCTCACCTCGCAACTGACGCAAATAGGCGTAAACATTCACCTTGAAGTTTTTTCCGCACTTTATAGACGGAATAGTTCCATCACGGAGACCCTTGTAAATAAAGTCTCTCGAAAGACCGCTAAACTCTTGAAAAAGAGCAGGAGATAGGTACAATGGGCCATTGTACTTAAAATCATTTTCAATCATGGTTCACCCCTCCTCTCACCTCGGGAACTTTAGATGCGAGTTCATTGGCAAGTACTTGAAGCTCTGCTTCTTCCTTTTGTCTCCGAGCTAGAATTTCAGAAGCTTGAGCTAGAATTTTCATTTCTTTCAGCTTTCGGTAATATTTCTCATTAGACGCTTTGATGCTATCTTGATGTGACTTTCTCCATTCGGCTTTTTTCTGCCGATTTTCTCTAATGATTTTTTCCCTAACTTCTTTTTCAAAAACAATTTTTTCTTCGGCTGTCATGTCAGAACCTCCTAAAAACAAAATAAAAAGTGCGCCATCGTTCAGAGCTAAGCTCTGTGCGATAACGCACCTTTTAAAAACTTTATTATTATAAAGAGAGTCCGAAACTCTTTTACACTGTTATTATACATAAAAACACTCGCTTTGTCAAGAGAAAAAGCGAGAAAATTCCAAGATATAGTATCTATAAGAAGAATAAGAACTATATATTGTGTTTTTCGATGTTTGGCACACCAATCAGACCATAGGGTAGCTAAAATCCGATAAGGGTGGCTACGAAAAGCTAGCTACCCTGTTAGATACCCTCAACAAACGCCGTAATCATGGGGGGTTATCCGAAAAAGGGTAGCTAGGGCCTCTAAACCATGCCTACTCTCTATATCTCTATCCCTATATATACTCTCTTTTCTTTTTTAGTCTAAAAGAGAAGGAATAGCTACCCTAGCTACCCTAACCGCCCGAAAACGCAGTAATCATGGGCTTTTTGACAGGGTAGCTAGCAGGGTAGCTAGAAAAAGGCTTTTATTCTTTGCGGCAATTTAAGGCACTCCCTCACACCCTCCGCCGTTGCACATATCCCCCTCCGGGGGTATGCCCTAAAAAGCAACAGAAAATCAACGCCCCACATCAAAAGCGGTCATATACTGTAACCGTACATCATCGAATGTCACAGGCAATAAAAATCACCCTACTACTAAGAAAATCCCACGGTTAAAGGCTTGCCGCCCGATTGTCATGGTATAGGGCAGGACTTCCTAACACACTATAGAAGAAACGTTCTAAAACTCCCTATTTAGACAACTACCTCCCCTATTCGCCCACATATACTAATACCTCTTCTGCAAGCAGTATACCCGCGTATGTGCCAGGCACACGAGAAGAAAATACTTATAAAAGTGATTGGCTCAATTTACAAATATCCCTGCCGGAGGGCTGGCAGTTTAGCACAGAGGAAGAGCTTGCCAGTTTTAAAGAAAACGTACTAGGCGAGTCTCCTTCGGATGATTATGAACTGTACACAGAATTTTTGGCGTTCTCTCCTGAAAACAACGTAATCGCTTATCTTCTTGTAGAGAATGCTGATGTTGAGGTACCTATGGGCATCTATGTAAACAATCTTTTAAAAGGCATAAGAGAATCTTCAGATATTACTGTAATTGAGGATGGCACATCTGTACAAACCATTGCTGGGCAAGAATACACCATACTTTCATTTGAACAAATCACTACCTCTATAACTTTACAGCAAACAATCTTCATACGGGCATTTGGCACCTATTTTGCTACTCTTGCTTTAACATGCTTGCCCGATACGCAAGCCACTGCAGATGAATTTTTAAACGCAATTACCATTGCATAGTTATTTGTAAAAATTTCTATTCTATTGCTTGCCTACCCCTTTATATATACAAAAAATCCCCGGATACTTTATGTATTCCGGGGATTTTACTTATGTAAAATTTTAGGTTTTGCTATTTAAAAATATCGAGCACACTTTTTCTATGTTATTTCTTCCCAGTATTTTATACCGCTGGCTTCTTCCAATACAATTTGCATTGCCTCGCGCTGCAAAACCGGGCTGTGCATTTCGGCCAGCACACAAAAGGTGGTTTCTTTTTCTAGCTTTTGCTTGCTTAATTGCAACTCGGTAAGTTCTATATCTTTGCTGCGGGCATACTCTATAAACTGCCCCAAAGTTGTTTTTCCGTCAAACTCTATATAAACGCCCATTGTTTTAGAGTGCCTTCTAATCCGCTCGTCCAATTTGCGCAGTACAGACATTACCAAAAAGATTGCTATGCCCCCTGCAATTGCCCCCTCGTAAAAGCCTATGCCAATGGCAAGGCCGCAACAGGCGGCAGTCCACAATCCGGCAGCTGTGGTAATGCCCTTTACCTGGTTGCGCCCTGTAACAATAATGGTACCGGCACCCAAAAAACCAATGCCACTAATTACCTGTGCCCCCATACGCACCGGGTCCGAGGTATCAAATGCGTTAAATACATACTGGTTTGTCATCATTACAAGCGCAGAACCTAGGCATACCAATATATAAGTTCTAAACCCGGCAGGCCTGTTTTTACGGCCACGCTCCATACCAAGCAGGCCGCCTATGCCCATAGCCATAAGCAAACGAACCACTATAGATACCAAATTAAGCTGCTGCATATAACTGTAAAATGCTTGCATCCCATACCTCCTTGCATTACACATTAGCAAAACTACTATTTGTAATATATTGTACAGCATATACTTTTATTTTTCCATTTTTGCTATATTTTGCTGGTTTATATGGATTTTTTAAAATTGTTTTGCATATGACGCGCTGTGGGTTTTGTCGCTAAAAATTGATTATCTTTACAAAAAATTATTTTCTTTTTTGTAAAATATTGACATACAAATGTTGTAGAAGTACAATAACACAGGATGATTGATATTTTTATAACAATGCATATAAAGGAGAATTTCTATGGCAAATATTATTGGCAGCCCCGAGCGTTATATCCAAGGTAAAGGCGTACTGCACGACCTTTGCAAGTATGCAAGCAGTTTAGGCACCTCCCCTTTTATTTTGGTAAGCGAATCGGGCAAAAGCCGTGTAGATACCTCTATTGATGCCGGTGCAAAAGAGCACAACGCAAACGTTACTTACGAAATTTTTAACGGCGAATGCAGCCGTGTGGAAATAGACCGTTTGATAAAAGCATACACCGCTGCCGGCAGCGATGTTATTGTAGGCATTGGCGGCGGTAAAATACACGATACCGCCAAAGCTGTGGCTTATTATGCCAAAGCGCCCGTAATTATTGTGCCCACCATTGCCGCAACCGATGCCCCTTGCAGCGCACTTTCGGTTATTTACAGCGAAGATGGTGTATTTGAAGAATACCTGTTTTTGCCAAAAAGCCCCAATATTGTGTTGGTAGATGTAGACATCATCAGCAAATCTCCCGCCAGGCTTTTGGTAAGTGGCATGGGCGATGCGCTTGCCACCTACTTTGAAGCGCGCGCCTGCAAAAACTCCGATTCTGGTAACTTTTTGGGCGGGCAGTATACCGTAACCTCTATGGCTATTGCCCGGCTGTGTTACGATACCATGCTGGCTGATGGTGTAAAAGCCCTGCTTGCCCTGCAAGAAAAGGTATGTACCAAAGCGCTGGAAAATGTAGTAGAAGCCAACACTTACCTTTCTGGCATCGGCTTTGAAAGCTGCGGCATTGCCGCCGCCCATGCCATACACAATGGCTTTACCGCTATTGAAGAAACCCACCACTGCTACCACGGAGAAAAGGTTGCTTTTGGCACCCTTACCCAGCTTGTTTTAGAAAACGCATCTGAGGACGAACTGGAAGAAGTATTTGGTTTTTGCCTGTCTGTAGGGCTGCCCACCACATTGGCAGACCTTGGCATTAAAAAGGTTAACCCCGAAAAGCTGATGCAGGTTGCAGAGCTTGCCTGTGCCGAGGGCGACACCATGGGCAATATGCCCTTTGCCGTTACCCCCCAAATGGTATACGACGCAATTATTGCCGCCGATGCCATTGGCCGCCATTACAACGCCTAAAAATACCCGCCTGCATGTAGGCTGTACTGCCATTTATACAAATAAATACACCCCCCTGTGCACCGGTAAGGTATGCAGCGGGGTGTATTTTACATATTGCTTTATAAACTTTGTTTGCGTCCTTTTTTGTTTGCGTTTTTAATCCAAATAAGCTGGCCCCGCTTTTTATTTTTTAAAGTACAAACAACTGCTTTTAATCAGGTTTTTTAAAACAAGCATTAAACCCGTTGGCACTATTAACTACACAAAAATATCCCGCCGCATGCAAACTGCATGCGGCGGGATATTTTATAAATGCTTTATTGCTTGTGTTTAAACCTTAGCTTGCAAAGGCTTCGGCTGCATTGGCACCTGCCAAACGGCCGGAGGTAAGTACCCAGCCCTGTGCTGCGCCGCCATAGGTAACATAAGGCACTTTGTTAGAGAACAATACGCCCATAGAATCTTGCCCTACAGCAAACAGGTTTTCGATAGCGGTTCCGTCTGTTTTTAACACGCGGCAGGTTTCATCAATGTTTAGGCCGCCGCAGGTGCCATAATAGTAGCCTGCACCCAGCACTGCATAAAACGGGCCTTCTTCAATGGGGGTCATCATAGCAGCGTCTTTGCCCATGGGGTCTTGTGCGGTGCCATTGGCATAGGTGGTGTACTCTGCTGCTGCTGTGGTTAGGTTTTCTGCCGGAACACCCAGCTTTTCGGCCAGTTCTTCCAAAGTATCGGCTTTAACAACAATGCCGTACTCTTCGCCCACTGCCAAAATATCGTCTATGTCTGCAATGGGAGTATTGGCTTCTATAGTGCCGCCCTGATTTAAGAACATGGTAGCAGCGGGGGCCAGCATTCCGTTTTCTTTAAAGCTTTCTATCTGGGCAGATGGGTAAATGGCGTAGTAGGTATCTCCACCCTTCCAGTTATCAAAAGCAATGTTTCCGGCTTCGCTCATAAAGCGGGTGCCGTCGTCGCCCACAATCATAGATTCTGAGGTAAGCACAAGGGCCGAAAGTGCCGCTTTTTGGTCTGCGGTCAGGGCATCGGTTTTAATAATGTTTTTGGTTTGGGCAATATGCACCATAGCGGGCATATCAATGTTATAGGTATCGGCTCCAGCCGAAAGGGCCATTTGAATGCCGCTGCCGTCCTGTGTAAGCAGGGCTTCTGTATTAAAGCTGCCGCCTAAGTATTCTTCTGTCATTTCGGTATTACCAATAAAGCCGCCGGTTGCCAAAATTACAGAGTCGCCATAAATTTCGTAGGTTGTTCCATCATACAAAACAGCCTTAACGCCCTTCACTTCGCCGTTTTCCATAATCAAATCGGTGGCGGTAAGCTCCAGCATATAGTCGTTTTTCTCGTTTGTGGCTTTTGCCTTTTCTATGGCAGAGGTAAACATTTCTGTTTTATCGCCTGTATAGGTTGCCCATACCGGCCATTGTTTTGGGTGGAAAAAGGCTTTTGTATCGCCAAACTCAAAACCATAATCTTCAATCAGCCAGTCCATGGTTTTGCCAGATTCGTATACAAACTCACGTACCAGTTCTTCTTTGGCGTCGCCCTGGCAGTACTCCAGCCAGTCGGCAATCAGGTCTTCTTCTTCTAAAAATTTCTCGCCGTTGTTCTGCGCGTCCATTTTTACCTGAGAGTTAATGGCCATGGGCCCCGAGGTAGTGGCAGAGTTACCGCCAATTTTGCCTGCGGTTTCCATGCCAAAAACAGTTGCGCCATTTTGTGCCGCGCTGGTATATGCTGTCATGCCAGAGCCGCCCAAGCCTACAACAATTACGTCATAGTCTTCTAAGGTTACAACGTCGGTCTTTTTCTCTACGGTGGTGTACCATTCGGTAGAGTCGCCGCCGCTTGCGTCAATGGCCTGTGCCACCGCATCTTTAATAGCGTTAGAAGAAACGGTAGCACCCGAAATTGCATCTACACCCAAGGTCTGCTCCTCAACAATACGGGGGATCAGCCTGTCTATTGCTGTTTGCAGTATGGGGGCGGTTTCTTCGTTTTCGCCTACTACTATTTCGGCAATTTTGTTGTCTTTCAGTGTAACTTCTACCTGCATTTGAGACACAACGCTGTGCCCTACGGCAGAGTAAGTTGCGCTGGAATCGGAAACAGGGGTCTTTTCTGTTGTGGCATTGCCGCTGGCCTGTGCCAAAACATCCTTTACCACACTGCGTACAGCTGTAGAGGTAACGGTAGCACCGGCAATGGCATCTACACTGTCGCCGCTTACAGCCGATACTTCCTGTCCGCTAAGACCTTCAAACTCTTTGTTAAAGGTTTCTATCGCAGTGCCGCCAATGTCTTTGGTTTCCTCTGCACCCTCAACTTTTAGTGAATCTACCTTGCCATCTGCAACCACCAGTGTGGCGGTTACATCTCCGCCAAAACCGGCGGCGGTGGCTGTAAAGCTTGCCGAACCGCTTTTGTCCGACGCGCCACAGGCGGCCAGAGCAAAAACAAGTGCAAAGCTTGCCAACAATGCCGTTAGCTTGCAAAACCTTTTCATAATCTCTCCTCCGTTTGTTTTTGGCTTGCGGGTGGGTCACAAGCTGTTTTTATTTTAACTACCTATTAATTATAATTGTTAAAGCATTATCAATCAAACAACCCCTTGTTATGGTTCGTCAACTTGTATTTGACGGTTGATATTATGGCAGGGTATACTTTTTACAAAGGAGTGGTTATCATGGACATCCGGCAGATGTATTATCTGGTAGAAATTTGCGACAGCCCCAGCCTTTCGGCCGCTGCGGCAAAAATGTACCTTACCCCACAGGCCCTAAGCAAATCCATCAGCGCATGGGAAGAAGAGCTGGGCACCCCGCTTTTTTACCGGGAAAAAGGCCGCTTAATTATTACCCCCTTTGGGCGCGAGGTTTTAAAAGAGGTACGCCCCTTTGTTGCAAGCCACAGGGCGCTGTGCCTGCACTTAAAAAGGCTTGGAGAGCAGGAACAGGGCCGCATAGGCATTGCCTTTGCACACGGTGTTTTACACGCTCTTTCTCTAAATTTTATAAATTTATTAGAAGCGCAAATCCCCAGCGCTTCGTTTGATGTTATAGAATTGCCCGATGCCCTGGCAGAGCAAGCCATTTTAAATGAAGAAAGTGACATTGGCTTTTTGGTAGGCCACCCCGCCCCGCAGGAAATGTTTGAATGCCAACTGCTGCGCCAACACCGCCTTTGTGCGGTGGTAAATAAGGCGCACCCCCTTGCCACCCGGCAAAGCCTGCGGGTAGAAGACCTTGCAGGCCATCCCCTTGTAACCAAAAACCCTCTGTTTAGGGTGTATCATTTAATAGAAAACCTTGCCGAAAAAAAGGGCATACCCCTTATTTATGCCCTGCGTTCTCCCGATGAGATTTTTTGGCTGTATTTGCTAGAGCAAAACCACGGCGTTGGCATTGGCGTTTCGTTTTTATCCGATAGGCCCAATCAGCACAGCGAAAATCTTGTTTCCATCCCTTTTGAAGAGACTGAACTTAACTGGGAAGTATACGCTGCCATCAAAAAGGGGCGGTACCTTTCTTCTTCCACTCGGTTTTTGTTTGATAATATCCATGATGTACTGGCAGACATCCCCTTATAAGCACAACAAAAAAGTGCAGGCACTCACATGGTGCCTGCGTTTTTTATTGAGCTGCCGTCGCCCTTGCACCCCTTTGTATTGTTCAACTTATCTGCATAACGTACAAAATTAGCCTGTATTTTTGTACACCCGCACACAAAAATATACAAAATATGCCAAGCGGGGTTCTGTTTTTTTTGCGGCCGGTTTTGTATGATACAAGCGTAAAGGCCTGCCGTATTTTTAAAAAGCAGAGAAGGAGCAATGTATGCAGTACGGTTTTTTTGACGATAAGAAAAGAGAATATGTGATTGACCGTGTGGATGTGCCTACCAGTTGGACAAACTATTTGGGTACAGAGGATATGGTTGCTGTTGTAAACCAAACCGCTGGGGGGTACCTTTTTTATAAATCGGCCGAATATCACCGCATTACCCGCTTTCGTCCAAATGGCGTACCAATGGACAGGCCCGGGCATTATATTTACCTGCGGGATGACGATACCGGCGAGTACTGGTCTGTAAGTTGGCAGCCTGTTGGCCTGCCGCTAAACAAGGCAAAATACACCTGTCGCCACGGGCTTTCTTACTCTGTATACGAGTGTGAATATAACGGCATTTACGCAAAACAAACCCTGTTTATCCCCCGCGGCGAGGATGTAGAGCTGTGGGACCTTACCATAGAGAACCGTGGGAGTGCCACCCGCTCCATCAGCGTAATTTCTTACGCCGAGTTTTCTTTCCATCACATAGATATGGATAACCGCAATTTTCAGATGAGTTTGTACGCGGCGGGCGGCAGCTATAAAGACGGCATTATCCAGCAGGAACTGCACTACGAAGAAAACGGCTACCAATATTTTACGGCCGATTTTGCGCCCGATAGCTACGACACCGTGCGCGAATCTTTTATTGGTCCCTACCGCACCGAAACAAACCCCTTGGGTGTAGAAACCGGCATGCTGGCGCAAACCGAAGAAAAGGGCGGCAACCAGTGCGCCGCCCTGCACAAAGGTTTTGTACTTGCCGCGGGTGGTACCCAGCGCGCCTGCTTTATGCTGGGAGAGGGTGCGCATGCAAACGGTGCCCGGGTACGCGCCAAATTTGCTAACCCGCAAAGCCGTGATAATGCCTTTGCACAGCTTGCTGCCTACTGGGATGAGAAACTGCAGGCTTTGCAGGTAAACACCCCCAGCAGCGCCATGAACAGTATGCTAAACACTTGGACACTATACCAAAGCGAAGTAAACGTTATGTTCTCTCGCTTTGCCAGCTTTATAGAGGTAGGCGGCCGCACCGGCCTTGGCTATCGCGATACCGCACAAGACTCTATGACGGTGCAGCACTCTAACCCTGCAAAATGCCGCCAGCGCATTATGCAATTGTTAAACGGCCTTACTACAGACGGCTACGGCCTGCACCTGTTTCAGCCAGAATGGTTTGAGGATAAAGACAAGCAACAAAGCTTTAAAAGCCCCACGGTTGTGCCTACCCCCAGCGCTGAGGATATGATACACGGCATTGAGGATGCATGCAGTGACGATGCGCTTTGGCTAATTCCTTCCATTGTAGAGTATATCCGCGAAACCGGAGATTTTGCCTTTGCCGACCAGATGGTGCCCTATGCCAACGGCCCTGCCGACACTGTATACCAGCACATGAAAACAATATTGGATTTTTCTACCCGAATGGTGGGCAGCCACGGCATTTGTTTGGGTCTGCGGGCAGACTGGAACGATTGCCTAAACCTTGGCGGTGGAGAAAGCGCCATGGTTAGCTTTTTACACGTTTGGGCAATGGGCCATTTTGTAGATTTAGCACATCGCCTTGGCCGCACAGAGGATGCCGAGCAGTACAGCGCCCTGCGCAAAACCGTAATGGAAACCTGCGAAAAGAAATTGTGGGATGGCGAATGGTACCGCCGCGGCTATACAAAAAGCGGCCGCCCCATTGGCACCGCTACCGATGCCGAGGGCCGTGTGCATATGGAAAGCAACACATGGGCTGTTTTGTCTGGCTGCGCAACCAAAGAGCACGGCCTTGCCGCAATGGATTCTGTAAAAGAATATCTGCTTACACCTTGGGGCCTGATGCTGAATGCCCCCGCTTATACCGTAATTGATGACGAAATTGGGTTTGTTACCCGCGTATACCCCGGCCTAAAAGAAAACGCCTCTATTTTTAGCCACCCAAACCCGTGGGCCTGGGCGGCCGAGTGCCTGCTGGGCCGCGGGGACCGCGCCATGCAAATGTACGACGCGCTGTGCCCCTATAACCAAAACGATAAGATAGAAACCCGCAAGGCAGAGCCCTACAGTTACTGCCAGTTTATTACCGGACCAGACCACGAAAAGTTTGGCGAAGCCCACCACCCCTTTATGACAGGCTCTGGCGGGTGGAGTTATTTTGCGGCCACAAGGTACATGCTGGGGGTACGCCCCCAATTTGACAGCCTGGTGGTAGACCCCTGCATTCCCACCGAGTGGGACGGTTTTAGCCTTATCCGTAAATTTAGGGGCGCACAGTACAATATACAGGTGCAAAACCCGCAGCATGTAAGCAAGGGTGTGGCGCAGATATTTGTAAACGAAGAGGCCGCCCAAAGCATACCGGTGCTGCCCGCCGGATCCACTGCCGAAATACGGGTGGTAATGGGCACCGCAAAGGAGGATTTGCAATGATCCAGTTTGGAACGGGAGGATGGCGCGCCATTATTGGCGACGAATTTACCAAGGCCAACGTGCAACTGCTTACCGCAGCCATTGCACATAAGATAAAAGACGATGGCGAGGCCGAGCGTGGTTTTGTAATAGGATACGACCGCCGCTTTTTAAGCGAAGAAGCCGCCAAATGGGCCGCCGAGGTGATGGCTGCTGAGGGTATACACTGCCGTGTTATTAACCGAGAAAGCCCCACGCCCCTTATTATGTTTGCTGTAAACCTATACCATGTGGCACTGGGCATGGCGGTTACCGCAAGCCATAACCCCGCCATTTACAACGGTGTTAAGGTATTTATGGAGGGTGGCCGCGATGCAGACGAAAACCTTACCCACCAGTTTGAGGGCTATATTGCCGCCATAGAGCCGGAATCTGTAGAGGCTATTCCGTTTGAAGAAGCCCTTGCCGCAGGCAAGGTAGAGCTGATAGACCCCATGAACGAGTATATTGACAGCATTCTTTCCTCGGTAGACAGCGATGTTATTCGCAAGCGGGGGCTTCATGTGGTGTTAGACCCCATGTATGGCGTAAGCAAAACCGCCCTGCAAACCATTTTACTTACCACACGCTGTGACGTTGAGGTAATACACGAGCGGCGCGATACACTGTTTGGTGGCCGTCTGCCTGCCCCCAACGTGCATACGCTTGCCAGCCTTATTAATTTTGTAGAAGAACACCACTGTGATATTGGTATTGCCACCGATGGCGATGCCGACCGCTTGGGTGTTATAAATGATAAGGCCGAGTTTTTGCACCCAAACAAAATACTGGTGCTGTTGTACTATTACCTGTTAAAATACAAAAACTGGCGGGGCACTGCCGTGCGCAACATTGCCACCACCCATTTGTTAGACCGTATTGCCGATGCCTTTAGCGAAACCTGCTACGAGGTACCCGTTGGTTTTAAATATATTTCCTCTAAAATGCTGGAAACCGGTGCCATTATTGGCGGAGAATCCAGCGGCGGGCTAACGGTGCGGGGGCATATACAGGGTAAAGATGGTATTTACGCTGCTACCCTGCTGGTAGAAATGCTTGCCATTACCGGCCGCCGTTTAAGCGATTTGTGGCAGGAGATAGAAGATACCTACGGTATGTTTGAAATGGACGAGCGAGACTATCATTTTTCTACCCAAAAGCGAGAAGAAATTTACCGTACTCTGCTGGAAGATAAGCTATTGCCCGATTTCCCTAT
Organism: Oscillospiraceae bacterium; assembly: GCA_047972265.1. GTDB lineage: Bacteria > Bacillota > Clostridia > Oscillospirales > Ruminococcaceae > JAAYCI01. The sequence goes on from JBKEAM010000057.1 coordinate 19,990, forward strand.
GGAGATTGACCATGTAAGCTACATGGATGGCTGCAAGGTGTATTTTAAAAACGGTGGGTGGATTATTGCCCGCTTCTCGGGTACCGAACCTCTCTTGCGCATTTTTTGCGAGATGGAAAGCATGATTGCCGCCAAAAAAACAGCCGATATTTTAGAAGAATTTTTGCATCTGCCCGCCTAGTGCCACTTTACCACAAGGCCTGTTTTATATAAGCAGGCCTTGTTTTTATATCTGGGCATACATCTTTGCTTTGCGGGGCATCTATAAGCATATTTTGTATGCTATACTATTTAAAATTTATTGTTTATACTTTTTTCCATCACAAAATATATTTTAAAAATTCTTTCATTTGTAATAAAAAGCGGCATTATTTTTTTCAAAAAAACAAGCCACATATATTTGCCAGAAGGGAGCCCCCAGCCATGCAGCAGCCACCAAAAGCCGAGCCCAAAAAGCGGGCAAAATGGTCTTTAAAATGGAGCCTTCTTTTTTTAATTTTCACCTGCTGGGTACTGCCCTTGTTTTTTATTTTATACGGCAGCTACTACCTTTCTGCCCAGCGCACACAGGCGCATGTATCGGATATTGTTAAGGTTTCTATCAACAATGCTGCCGATATTGCGCGCCGCAACCTAGAAAACGTGGTGGATGCCGCCCTAAGCGCCAGCTACATCCCCACTGTGCGCAACGCCTATGCTGCCCTGCAAAAAGACGGCAACCTTGCCGCCTTTTCCTCCTCTATTAAAGTTAATTTTTTATACCAACAATACAGCCGCAGCCGCATTATCAATGCTTCCTACTTGCTGTTTCCTCAATTGGACGAAAGCACCGGGCAGGACGATTTGTATTTTGCCTACAACCCCGCGCTTTCTTCTTATGAGGATGTTTTGCATTTTTACAACAGCAGCCCTGCACAGCAGGCGCTTGCACAAATGCATACCCTTGGCAGCAATGTGGGCTTTATTCAGTCGGATGGGCATCTTTACCTCATCCGGGTGCTTTCATTACACAACAACCGCTTTTCTCCCTATGCCGTTTTGGCCTTGGAGATAAACCTGCAGTCCCTGTACACCGGTATTCAAAATCTGCCGTGGGTGCCTGCCTTTACCCTTATGCTCAACGATATCCCCCTTGGATACGGCGACGTTGTTTCGGTACCGGAGATTGTTCCAACTTCCTCCCCCTCTACCCAGCCGCTGGAGGATAACAAGGTGCTGGTATACGGCAAAGACGATAGCTCCCGCTTTTCTTTAGAGTATTACGCCGTGGCCGATTTACAGCCCCTGATACGAGAAATGGGCGCTTCTACCAGCTTTATACTGTTTGGCCTTTTATCCATTCCCCTCATGTTTGTAGTCCTCTTCTTTTTCTCCCGTATGATCAACCGCCCCATACGCCGGTTAAGCGATTTTGCCCATACCATTGAGGAAGGCAAGTTTGGCCTGCAAATTAACAAAGACCAGCTTGGCAGCTCGGAATTTGCGTATCTTGGCGGGCAGCTTAACGCCATGAGTGCCCGGCTGGAAACCCAGTTTGAGCGTATTTACCGCGAAGAACTTGCCCTGCGGGACGCCCGTATAAAGGCGCTGCAAAGCCAAATAAACCCCCACTTTTTGGGCAATACACTAGAGATAATAAACTGGGAGGCTCGCCTTGCAGGCAACGTAAAGGTAAGCCATATGCTGGAGGCCCTTACCACCATGCTGGAGGCGGTGCTAGACCGCCGCCACCGCCCGCTTATTCACCTTTCGGAAGAAATGATGTACGTAAACGCCTATCTATATATCATTCAAGAGCGGCTTGGCAAGCGCCTTACCGTAGAGCAGGACATTGCCGAGGATTTACAAGATTGGTACGTGCCCCGCCTTGTGTTGCAGCCTATTGTAGAAAACGCAGTAGAGCACGGTGCCGCCGCCCGTCAAAAGGGCCACATTATTATACGCGCGGTGCGCCAAAACGATGAATGGATGCGGCTTGAAGTAATAAACGACAGCCCACTTACCACAGAGGACGAAGAGCGCATCCATACCATATTGGATGATTCTTCTGCCGAGGGAGAACTTTCTTCCGGCAATATCGGCATCCGAAATGTACACCAGCGGCTGCGTATTATTTACGGTGAACAAAGCGGTTTATCCATCAAAACAGACAAAAAGAACAACACGGTTTCGTCAATGTGTATACAGTATCTACAAAATCAGCAAAACCAGTCAAATTAGCACAAATGTATACATGGCGCTTGCCTTTAAAATTGCATTATTATAAAGGTGCAATCAGACGTGCATCCCGCACGTGGAGCAATTTTCAGGAGGTAATACGATGAAAAAAGTATTGGCACTTGGTCTTTCGGCAATTATGTGCGTTGGCCTGCTGGCTGCCTGCGGCGGCACAGCTTCTTCCGGCACACCCTCTTCCGGTGGGGCTTCTTCCGGCGGCGGCAGTTCTGCTGCGGTAGATCTTCGCGTTGTTTCTTCCTTCTCCGGCACCGACGGAAACCGCAAAGCATTTGAAGATGCTTACAAAGCATGGGAAACCGAAACCGGCAACACCGTTATCGACGAATCCCAAACATCCGACGAAACATGGAAAGCAAAGGTTGTTGCAGACTTTGAAGCCGGCAGCGAACCCGATGTTCTGTTCTTCTTTACCAACAACGACGCCAACAGCTTTATTGAGGCCGGCAAGGTTATTTCTATCGAGGATATCCGCAAAGAGTATCCCGAATATGCCTCTAACATGAAAGACGGCAGCTTGCCCACCTCTACCGTAGACGGCAAGGCATATGCAGTGCCCACCACCGGCTACTGGGAAGGCCTGTTTGTAAACGAAAAAGTATTGGCAGATTGCGGCCTTACCGCCCCCGATGCCAACACCACATGGGCAGAGTTTTTGGAAATGTGCGAAACCATTAAAGCCAAAGGCTATACCCCCATTGCTGTTTCTTTGCAGCAGGTTCCTCACTATTGGTTTGAGTTTACCATCATGAACAATGGCGGCCCCGGCGCTACCCACTTAAGCGTTCCCACCAGCAGCTCCGATTCTTCTTTTGCTGCATGGGCCGGCGGATTAAACGACATTAAAGAACTGTACCAGAAAGGCTACCTGCCCAAAAACACCCTTTCTGCTTCCGACGAAGAGACCTTCCAACTGATGTACGACGACAAAGCTGCTTTCGCCATCGACGGCTCTTGGAAAGTTGGACAGATTGTTGAAGCCGTTGGCGAAGACCGCCTGGACGACTACAATGTAACCTTTGTACCCGGCAAAGACAACCGCAAAGCTACCGATATTGTGGGCGGCCTTTCGATGGGTTACTACATTACCGAAAAAGCTTGGAATGACCCTGCAAAGCGCGAAGCTGCTGTTAGCTTCATCACCGCCCTTACCTCCGACGATGTTGTAAACACCATGGCCGGCGGCACCGCACAAACCGCGCTTGCAACTCCCGGCGCAAAACCTGCCGACCTTAACAGCCTGCAGCTAAAGGCATTTGATATGATGGCTGGCGCTACCAGCGTTACCCCCGCTGTGCAGGACTTTATTAAGCCCGAAGCAAAAGACCAGATTTTGGTAACCGACACCAAGCTGGTAGCAAACGGGGATGTTACAGCCGAACAAGCTGTAGAAAACATGATAGCCGCCAACGGCTGATTGAAGCGTGTAAAGCTTATATAAATAAGCACAGGGCCGAAGAGCGGGTTGGCTGCTCTTCGGCCTTTTTGAAAGGAGAGACGCGCTTTGAAAGACAATAACTCTATGATATACAAACGCAAAAGCCCTTTGCTGCTGTTTTTACTGCCTGCATTTGCTTTTTTAGCGGTATATCTTTTTTATCCTTTTGTAATGAACATTATTAACAGCTTTAGCGACATACCCTCACTGGGTGCCGCCTCTAAAGGCTGGTTGGACCCTTGGTACACCAACTATCAGCGCCTTGTAACAGACCCTTACATGCGCACTGCCTTTTTAAATACCATGCTTATGATGCTGTGCACCATTGTATTTCAGGTAGGCATTGCACTGGTGCTGGCTATGCTGGTAGACCACATACGCCGCGGAGCAAGTTTTTTTAGAACCGTATACTTTTTCCCCATTGTTATTTCTGCCACGGCACTTGGCCTAATGTTTAATCTGTTGTTTTTATACGATGTTGGCCCCATTAACCAACTGCTGATTAACCTTGGCATTATAACGCAGGATACCCTTGTAAACTGGAAAGAGGGCCCCTGGCTGTTTACCATGCTTACCCCCGTAATGTGGCAGTATGTTGGCTATTACTTTGTAATTATTGTAACCGGGCTAAACAACATCCCCACAGACGTGTATGAGGCTGCCGAAATAGACGGCGCCAGCGGTTGGCAGGTTATTACCAAAATAAAACTACCCCTTTTGCACAACACCCTGTGCACCTGCCTTACGCTTGCCATTACCGGCGCGCTAAAGGTGTTCGATCTTCCGTGGACCATGTTTCCCAAGGGGCTGCCTATGGAAAAAAGCTGGCTTACAGGCACCTACATGTACAAGTTTTCTTTGGGCGGTGCCAACAATATCGGCTATTCCAGCGCCATCGCGGTGTTTATTGTAATTTTGGGTGTACTGCTTAGCCAGGCCGCCAACCGCGTATTTAAAAAAGATTATTAAGGAGGGCCCTGCAATGCAAAAAACAACATCGCTGCGCAGCAAGCGCAAAATACAGCCCTCTCAAATTATTACATATGTTGTGCTTTCCCTTTGGGCGCTTACCACCATATACCCCTTTATTTGGGTTATTCAAAACTCGTTTAAAACCAAAAACGATATTCTTACCAAATCTTTTGCTCTGCCCTTTGGCGAACTTTTTACGCTGGATAACTACACCCAAACCTTTGAAAAGTTTGATATTTGGACAGCCTACCGCAACAGCATTATCATCTCCGGCTCGGTTACCATTATAGTGGTTTTGCTGGCGGGCATGTGCGCTTATGGGCTGGCACGTTACCAGTTTAAGGGGCGCAAGGTTTTACACTCCCTGCTTATTGCCGCCATGATGTTCCCTGTATTTGCCACCATCATCCCGGTATTTACCATGCAAAGCAAATGGGGCATTGTAAACACCACCGTTCCTCTTAGCTGGCTGTCGGTTGCGCTGCCCCAAATTGCGGGCAATATATCTTTTGCCACCATTGTTTTAATGGGCTATATCCACAGCCTGCCTATCGATTTGGAAGAAGCCGCCTACCTTGAGGGATACGGCGTTGTGCGCATTTTCTTCCGCATTATTATGCCCCTTGCAAAGCCTAGCTTTGCCACCGTGGCCATCTTCTCCTTTTTATGGAGCTATAACGACCTGTTTACCCAAATGTTCTTTTTACGCTCGGCAAAGTTTTTTACCATCACCCGCCTGCTCAACGATATTTCTAGCGTTTCGGGCGGTACCAACTACGGCTGGATGGCTGCGGCCGTTGTACTGGTGGTTTTGCCGGTGCTGGTTGTGTACATTTTACTGCAAAAGAACATTATTAAAGGCTTGACGGCCGGAGCCGTAAAAGGATAATATTAGCTTGCTTTTAAATCAGGTCAAATTATGGGGAGGCAGTTTCCCCGCAAGGCCGGCGTTGCAGCAGTATTTTGTGTACAGCGCGGCTTTTGCGCCAAACACGGCCAATTTTGTTTGGTATGCCTGTTTTAAGTGTAACACTTCACAAGGGGGTTACAGATTGTATAAAGCGGTTATTGTAGATGACGAACACACCATAGTAGAGGGATTATCGCGCCTGCTGCCTTGGGCACACTACCGGTGCGAGGTTGCCGGTACCGCCGAAGACGGCCAGACCGCCCTTGAAGTCATTCGCAGCACAAAGCCGGATATTTTATTTACCGATATCCGTATGCCCGCCTTAGACGGTCTTTCTTTAATTGCCGCTTTGCGCAGCGAGTTTCCTTTAATGCAAATTACCATTTTAAGTGGTTATCCCGATTTTGAGTACGCACAAAAAGCCATACGGCTGGGGGTTTCTAATTACATTTTAAAACCCAGCAAAATGGCCGAACTGGAAGAGGCCCTGCAAACCATGGTAAAAACCCTTGATGAGCGGACCCCGCACCCTGCCCCAGATGAAATGCCGCCTTCCCCAAAAGATGCCGAAAAGGCTTCGGACACTGCCGGCAATTTCATCATTCACAACGCCGAAAAATACATTGAAGCCCACTACGCCGAAAAACTCACCCTTACCGATGTTGCCGACCATGTGTATGTAAGCCAGTGGCATCTTTCTAAGCTTATCTCTAAGCATACAGGGCAAAATTTTAGCGATTTGCTAAACGGCGTGCGCATTCGCAAAGCAAAAGAGCTGCTGGCGGATTCTTCCCTGCGCATTTGGGAGGTTAGCGAAATGGTGGGGTTTTCGGACGTAACACACTTCTCCCGCATTTTTAAAAAGATAGAAAATTGCAGCGCAAACGAGTACCGTAACGAGCTGCCCGTATAACCAACCACACTCTCTTTCAAACTCCTATTGTTTGCTTTCTTCATCTTTGCCTATATGGCAAAAGCATACCCCCTGTCGCGTTGCGGCAGGGGGTATGCTTTTAAGGGGCCTACAAAAGGTATGTTTAGCAGTTTAAACGCTCCATCCCAGGCTTTCTTGCTGGATGCTGTACAGGCGGTTGTACAAGCCTTTTTGGGCCACAAGCTGGGCATGCGTGCCCTGCTCTGCCACCTGGCCCTCGTCCAGTACAATAATCTTATCGGCCTCGGCAATGGTGCGCAGGCGGTGGGCTATTACTATTACGGTTTTGCCCTCTATCAAGGCGCTGATGGCCTGCTGAATATACGCTTCGCTCTCTGGGTCCAGCGAGGCAGTGGCTTCATCCAGCAAAACAATGGGCGCATCTTTTAGCAGGGCGCGTGCAATCGAAAGGCGCTGCCGCTCTCCACCCGAAAGGGTACTGCCGTTTTCTCCCAGCAGGGTATCGTACCCGTCCGGCAGGCGGTCTATAAATTCGTCGCAGCGGGCGGCCTTGGCAGCCGCTATCACCTGCTCTTTGGTCGCTTCCATATTGCCAATGCGTATATTGTTGTAAATCGTGTCGTTAAACAGCACCACATCCTGAAATACAAAGGACATATAGCTCATCAGGTGCTCGGGGTCTATTGTTTTTACCTCGGCGCCGCCAATGGTAATGCGTCCGCCGGTAACATCCCAAAAACGTGCTATTAAGCGCGAAAGGGTACTTTTTCCGCTTCCGCTGGGGCCAACCAATGCGGTTATACCGCCAGCCGGTATGGTGGTGTTGATGCCGCGGATGGTTTCTTTTCCATTTTTATTGTACTGAAAATCCACGTTTTCAAACTGGATTTCGTAATTTTTAATCTCTGTTGTATCGTCGCCCTCCATCGGCTCTATATCCATTAGGGCGCGCATACGTTTTACTGCAATTTGGTGGTACAGCAGCTCGGGCAACAGGGTAAGCTCTGTTAAAATAGGCCCGTAAATACGGGTAACTATCAGCAAAAACATCAGCATGGGTACCAGTGCTATCTGCCCGCCGGTAAGCAAGCTGGTGCCCACCAGTACGGTAAGGCCAATGCCCGCCTGCAATACAACCTGTGCGCCGGTTACAAAAATACCGGTTCCAAATTCAAACCGTATGGCAAGGTCTCTCATGGTACGCAGGGCGTTTTCCAGCGCGTCAAAATGCTCGCCGTCCATATTGCAGGCCTTTATAACCTTAATGCCCTCAATATACTCCTGCACCTGGCCAGAGGCTTCCAGCTTGGCATTGGCATGACGCTGCCCCAAACGTTTTTGAATGGCCCTGCTGCTTAAAATGATTAAAAATGCAACCGGAACGGTAATAAAGATAGAAAGAGCCATGCGCCAATCAAAAAATGCAAGCATTGCACAAATAACCGTTACCGATATGGCATTGGCCACCATTTGCGGCACCACATGGCTCATAACATGCTCGGTGGTGGCAACGTCGCCCATCAGGTTGGTGGTAAGCTCCGAAAGGTCTTTTGAGTTAAACACGCTCATGGGCAATTTGCGAATATGCTCTGCCAAGCTAGTGCGGGTATTTTCGCTTTCGTTATAAGAAACAATATAGGTTTTTTTATAATCGTTACGGGTACACAAAAATACAACTATTGCACCTACTATACCGGCGGCAAACAACAGCCACATTTTGTTCCAGGATATTTCTTCTCCGGTAAGGGGTTTTATCAGCTCTATAATAACCTGTATCATCACCCCAAAGGGAATCATCATAGAAAAGTTGGTTAACAGGCAGGCCGCACAGGCGCCTTTTAAATCCCGGTAGCCTTTATTTGTAAGCATCAGTGCATTTTGCAGGCGCGGTATTTTTTTAGTTTCAGGCATTTTGCGTTACCCCCTTTGCTTTCATCTGCCAGCTTGCGGTTTCGTTGTAACGCTGCCACATGCTGCTGTACTTGCCCTCTTTTTGCAGCAACTGGTCGTGTGTTCCCACTTCTACAATTTTGCCGCCATCCACCACCACTATTTTGTTGGCGCTGCGTATGGTAGAGAGGCGGTGGGCAATAATAATTACTGTTTTGTTTTTCATCAGTGTCTCAAACGCCTTTTGTATCAGGTGTTCGTTTTCGGGGTCTGCAAAGGCGGTGGCTTCGTCCAGCACCACCACCGGCGCATCCTTTACGATGGCGCGCGCAATGGCAAGGCGCTGCTTTTCGCCCCCGCTTAGGTGCACGCCCTTGGTGCCAATTACGGTATTGTATCCCTGCGGCAGTTCCATAATAAAATCGTGGCACTGTGCTGCCTTGGCCGCCGCTTCTATCTCTTCATCTGTAGCGGTGGGTTTGCCCATGCGGATATTTTCTTTTACGCTTTGTTTAAACAAAAATACATCCTGAAATACAAAGCTTACCTTATCCATTAAATAAGAGGTTTTCATCTCGCGCACATCCACGCCGCCAAGATGAATGCTGCCGCTTGTAACATCAAAAAACCGGGGTATCAGGTGGGCAATGGTGCTTTTGCCGCCGCCGCTTGGGCCAACAATGGCGGTAACCTCACCTTGGTTGGCTGCAAATGTTACGCCGCTAAGCGCCTCGGTTTCTTTGTTTTTATCATACATAAAGGTAACATCGCAAAACTCTACCCCATAGCTGTCCACCTCTTTTGGCTGGGCAGGCTGGGGCAAAACGGGCTCGGCCAGCAGGTTATCCATGGCTTCTACTCCGTTTAAAATGCGCATACTGCTAGAGTTTACATACATAACCTTCATTAACGTGCCCGCAATAGAGGGCACAAAAATCATGTAAAAAATCATATTGCCTGCAAAACCGGTAAAGTCTGTGGTGTTCATCCCCACCAATATGCCTACCGGCAGTATAAACAGGTATATGTGGTTAATAAGGGTGGTAAAAGCCGAAAAAGAATTTTCCCAGCTAAGCGTATAGGGAATAACCATGCTGGTATAGGCCTTTATGGTGTCGTGCAAACGGCGAAAAGAATATACGGTTTGCTTAAATGCTTTTACAACCGAAATACCACGGATATATTCTACCGAGGCATTGTTCATATCCTCTAAAGACTTTTGATATTCCGCCATCATTTTTTGCGAGCCTTTGTTGCCGTACATGGCAAACTGTAAAACAAAAGAAATTACCACACCCAAAAGGGCCGCAAGGCCAAAGCGCCAGTCTACCCCAAGCAAAATTATCACCATTACCACCGGGGCCACAAAAGCGGCCACTATGTCTGGTAACTGGTGGGCAATAAACTCCTCTACTTTTTCAATGTTTTCGTCCATAATTTTACGCAGCTTGCCGCTGCCTATCATTACATGAAAACCAAGCGGCACCTTTGCCAAATGAGAAGCAAAATTAACCTTAAGCTGGTACAGGGTGCCAAAGGCCGCCAGATGCGAAAAACACAGCGCCCCAAAGTACAGCAGTATATTAAGCACTACCCCGCCAAAAGCATACCACCCATAGCGGATAACCAACTGTGTATCCAGCGCCCCAACATTGGGCCACACACCCAATATTTGCCGGATGATAAAGTAAATAGCCACATACGGAATAAAACTTGCCACAGACGCTAATACCGAAAAGATAACCGAGGTTATAATAAGCGGTTTTTTTGTGGCTGCCAATTGCAGCAGGCGCGCCATACCTGTTTTTTGCGCCTTTTCTTTTGCCATTGTATCTCTCTCCTTTATGCTAAATTAAATGCAAAACAAAGCTGCTCTAGTACCCAGCAAGCATGTTTATAAATACTTACCAGGCGGGTTTACCCTTAATATGGTTTATTGTTTTTATATAAACAGTAATATTAAGACAAACCCCGTTAATCCCTTGTATACCATTTGGTGCAAACACATGCATAGGCAGAGATAAGCAAGCTGTACACCCTGCTTACCCAGGTGCCAATGCTCAATATTGCCGCAGCATCTCCTTTCCAATTATCAAGTTAGCAACCGCTAACACTAGGTGCTAAAAAATGGGCTTTTCCACCCACAAATGCGCCGGTTGCCCATCGCTAACCATAGCAGAGTATACTACAAGCGCAGTAAAGCGTCAATTGTATCTGCTTGCTTTAAAAATAATTTAGGCTTGTTTTAAAGCGCAAAATTTTACCGGTACTTTTACCCTAACGGTAATCAAATACACCGGTTATATTTTTTTATTCCCTGCACGGCATTCTCATCATTCATCTCTTCAAAAACAAGTTTGCTATTTTAAAATAACTTGACTGTATACCCACCCATTTTGCAGTACTTTACCTTTTATTCAAGCGTCTGCCTGTATTTCATCGTGTGCAAAATTCATTGCTAAACATTTTTATCTTTAATTTGCCACACTGTTTATCCTATCTCATTATGTGGGCTGGCTGTATTTTTTTTGATATTCTGTGGGAGAATCCCCCGTATCTTTTTTAAAAATACGGCAAAAATAATGCTTATTCAGGTATCCCACCTGCTCGGCTGCCTCTTGGCTTTGCAGGTTGCTGTTGCCGCACAGCAGCTTTTTGGCTTCTTCCAGCCGCAGTGTGTTTAGATACTCCGAATAGGTTTTTCCGCATTCTTTTTTTTTATTACCCGGCTTAAATACGATTCGCTTACATGAAACTTTACCGCCAGTGTTGCAAGCGAAATATTGGGATCGGCAAAATTATTTTGCACATAGCTTATAACCATTGCCGCAAGGCCGGTGCCCTCTGCCGTTTGCCCTGTGTTTTCTTTTGGGGCCGCCGCATGCAGCGCCGCAAAAAGCTCGTTTTTATTAATGGGCTTTAGCAGGTAGTCTTCTACGTTTAAGCGCAAGGCCTCCTGCGCATAGGTAAACTCATCGTAGCCAGACACTACAATGTAACGGGTGGCGGGCAGCTTGCCTCCCAAATGCTGGATTACATCCAGCCCCCGCTGCCCCGGCATATTTATATCCATCAGCACAATATCCGGCTTTTGCTCCTCAATTACTGTTTGGGCCTGCTGGCCGTTTGCCGCAAGGCCAACCACGGTAAAGGCAGGGCCAGCCTGTTCTACCGCTTTTTTTAGCCCCTGCCGTATGTGTACTTCGTCATCGCAAATAACTACTCTGGGCACCCGGTTCCTCCCCTTCCTTTATCTTTGGCAGCCGCACAGTTACGCGGGTGCCTTTTTCGCTTTGCGAGAATATCTCCAGCCCGTATTCTTCTCCGTATATCAGGCGTATGCGCTGCTGCACATTGCACAACCCCACCGATTTTGCGGCGTTATCCCCCTCCATAGCCTGGCGCACTGCCGCAAGCTGCTTTGGGGTCATCCCAACGCCATCATCCTCTACCCTAATTTCAATATGATCTTTTTCCTCTTTACCTGTAACAAGCAGATTGCCCGGTGCCAGTTTGGGCTTTATTCCGTAGTATATGGCATTCTCCACAATCGGTTGCAAAATAAGGCGGCTCACCATGTAGTTTTCCATCCCGTGCGGCAAATCCACATTGCTGGTAAGCACATCCGCATAGCGGTACTGCTGTATGGTAAGGTAATGCCTTACGTGCTCCACCTCGCGCGAAAGGGGAATAAAATCCTTTCCTTCCGACAGGCTGATGCGGAAAAAGCCCGAAAGCGCACCAATTAGTTCTACCAATTCTTCGTCTTCGTAATCGGCAGCTTTCCATTGTAATGTATCTAACGTGTTATACAAAAAATGCGGGTTAATTTGGTTTTGGAGTACTCTAAACTGAATTTTATAACGTTCTTTTTGCTCTTTTTGCACACTTTGCAGCAGTTGCCGTATTTGGGCCACCATGTGGTTAAACTGGGTGGCCATTTGGGCTGTTTCGTCGGTACCGCGCGGCTGTACTGCCGCGGTAAGGTCTCCCTGTTCTACCTGCTGCATAGCAAGGCTTAGCTTGCGCACCGGACGGCTGATAAAACGCGCTACCCACACACTTAAAAGCAAGCTTACCAAAAGCAATACGCCCCATATAAGGCCAATAGAAGCAAGCAAAGTGCGGCTTTCGGCAAACAGGGCTGTATGTTCTGCCAATGTACAAAGGTACCATCCCCCTGTACTGCCTATGGGGGTAAAAAATACCTGCTTATCTATGCCGTAGCTGCCTAAAGAGATATCCCGCGGGCTTTCTCCCGCTTCTTTGGGCATATTTTGTAAAACAGCCGCAAGCTCTGCCTTTTCTACCCCTTGGCTTACATTGGTGTACAGGTTGCCCTCTGCGTCTGCTATAAAAGAGCTTCCGCCGTAAAAATCAATATCCCCGGCAAGATCTGTTAGCTTTGCAAGCGAAATAGCCCCATTTACAAACCCTACCTGCTGCCCGGCTTCATCCTTTACCGCGTAACAAATCAGCACAATGGGGGCCCCGTCTGTTTTAGAAAACACCGGGGTGCTTATTTCATATTCGGTTCCCTCCGCCACCAGCTTTGTAAAATATGCCCGGCCCGAAACATCTATGGTTTGCTGGCTGGTTACATAGCCAAGCCCGTCCAGCCCGCCCGCCGCAAAGGTACCGTATCGGTTGCCGTAAATGGCGCTAAATTCATCCTTTAGCCTGTCTATAAAGGGGCGTACTTCATCCATATTCATTGCCATTACGGCGTTGGTACGGCTTATAATGCGCAGTTCGTCTATGCGCTGTACCATCCAAGAAGAAGCCTCGGCCGCCTTCGATTCTATCAGCTGTGTGTTTAACCGCGCGCCCATATTGCGGCTAAACCATGCGCTTTGCAGTGCCACAAACAGCATGGCCGCACTGCATACCAAAGATATACAGCCCGCAAAAAGCAGCGTTATTTTGCTTTGCAGCTTCAAGTTTAACGCCCTCCGGTTCGTAAAAGTGCAATGTTAGGAAAATAGGTACAACGACAAACCCTAAAAACCATACTATAATTTTACTATACTGTTAACAAAATAACAATGATGCAAAACATTGGAAAAGGAGTTTAACTATGAAACGGATTTTTTCGTTGCTATTGGCTGCTGTATTAATGCTTATGCTGGTTGCATGCGGCGGCGGTGCTAGCAGTTCGGCGGCTGGCGGCAGTTCTTTTGATGGTACTTATACCGGCGAGGGACAGGGCCACGGCGGCAAAATTGTACTGGACCTTACCATTACGGG
>JBKEAM010000084.1:0-18339 GCA_047972265.1 Oscillospiraceae bacterium
TGCAAAATATAACTCGGGCAGGCTATGCGCAGGCCGGCACGAAGTATATAAAAAATGATATTGGAGGATGTTTATGAAAAAAAGCATTACGTTGGTAATAGCACTTGTGCTGGTTGCCGCATTGGGTTTAAGTGCCTGTGGCGGTACAGCATCGTCTGCCGTATCTTCGGCACCGGCACCATCCAGCAGCGTTGCAGTATCGTCCGAAACACATGATCCAGTAGCCCTTAAGGTAGCGGCTGCCGCCAGCCTAGAAACAGCCTATGTAAACGAGATTATTCCTGCTTTTCAGGCAGAATATCCTTGGGTTACTGTAACCGGTGTGTATGACAGCTCTGGAAAGCTGCAAACCCAAATAGAAGAAGGCCTGGATGCAGACGTATTTATGTCTGCCGCCACAAAGCAGATGACCGCCCTTGTGGATGGCTCTTATATTGCACAGGACGAAGTGGTAGATTTGCTGGAAAACCGCATTGTTTTAATTGCACCTGCAGATTCGGACACCACCATCGACAGCTTTGAAAAAATTACCGAAGCGGGCACCATTGCTTTGGGTGACCCCGAAAGTGTACCGGTAGGGCAGTACTCTAAAGAGGCTCTTACCAGCCTTGGCATTTGGGATGCTGCACTTGCAAAAGCCAGCCTTGGCACCAATGTTACCGAAGTGTTGAACTGGGTAGCAGAGGGCTCGGCAGATGTAGGCATTGTTTATGCTACAGACGCTGCCACCACCGATAAGGTTAAAGTAATTGCAGAAGCACCCGAAGGAAGCCTTGCCACTAAGGTTATTTATCCAATCGCACCTCTGTCTGCCTCTGCCAACAAAGAAGCAGCAGACCTGTTTGTTGCATTTTTGCAAACACCAGAAATGCTGGAAGTATTTAAATCTTACGGCTTTGTGCCCAATGTATAAAAAACGGTAGTGCTTACAATACAGGCTGTGCGGTATGCGCCGTACAGCCTGTATTTATAAAATAACCTCTATTACATGCGGGAGGCAGATGATGGATTTTTCTCCAATTTGGATATCGTTAAAAACAGCTTTGCTGTCTATCATTGTTACTTTTTTTGTAGGCATTTTAGCCGCAAAATGGGTGGTAGATTTAAAAAGCACGCGTCTTAAGGCCGTTTTAGATGGAATATTAACATTACCAATGGTTTTGCCTCCCACGGTTGCAGGCTTTTTTTTGCTGTATCTTTTTGGGGTAAAGCGCCCATTGGGTTTGTTTTTTATAGAGTTTTTTGGGGTAAAGGTGGCCTTTTCTTGGGGGGCAACCGTATTGGCCGCGGTGGTAATTTCGTTTCCGCTTATGTACCGCTCAGCCCGCGGCGCCTTTGAGCAGGTAGATAAAAACCTTATATTTGCAGGGCGCACCATTGGTATGAGTGAGTGGGATATATTTTGGCGCATTACAATACCGGCAGCATTGCCGGGAGTTGCCAGCGGCGGTGTTTTGGCATTTGCCCGCGGATTGGGTGAGTTTGGCGCAACTACCATGATAGCCGGTAATATTGCAGGGCAAACACGCACCCTGCCTCTTGCAATTTACTCTAAAGTTGCGGCGGGGGATATGGCAGGTGCCTATGATTATGTTTTAATACTTGTAGTTATATCGTTTGTGGTGGTGTTAAGCATGAACTGGTTTGAGGGAAGAAAGGGACATGCAGCGGGAGGAAATAAAAAATGAGCCTTGAGGTAAACATACAAAAAAAATACCGGGGCTTTACGCTGGATGTTAGTTTTGCCCACGCAGAGGGAACCTTGGGTATATTAGGCCCTTCGGGCAGCGGCAAAACAATGACACTGCAAAGCATTGCGGGCATTGTAAAACCGGATGCGGGCCGCATTGTTTTAAACGGCAGGGTATTGTTTGATTCGGCTCAAAAAATAGACGAAAAACCGCAAAAAAGAAAAGTGGGATATCTTTTTCAAAATTACGCGCTTTTTCCAAACATGACGGTACAGCAAAATATTATGTGTTCTTTAAAAAAAGAAAACAAAGAGATTGCAAAAGATAAAACGCAAGGGCTGATAAACCGCTTTAGATTAAACGGAATGGAAAAAAGATATCCGTCGCAACTTTCTGGCGGGCAGCAGCAGCGGGTGGCGTTGGCACGCATATTGGCTTACGAGCCGGAACTGCTGCTTTTAGACGAGCCGTTTTCGGCCCTAGACAGCCATTTAAAAGAACGCCTACAACTAGAATTGCTGGAGCTGCTTCGAGAATTTTCTGGCCAAGCACTTATGGTTACCCACAGCAGGGACGAAGCATATAAGCTAAGCCGCAAAATAATGATTATGGAAAAGGGCGGCGCGGCAACTATAGCGGATACAAAAGAAATGTTTGAGAACCCAAAGTTGCTTTCTGCCGCAAAGCTTACCGGATGCAAAAACTTTTCTCGTATACAAAAAGTGGGGGACAGTATTGTACAGGCGTTGGATTGGGGCGTCACCCTGCAAACAGGGCAGCCTGTACTGCAGGAGACAACTCATATAGGCATACGAGCGCATGATTTTATGCCAACAGCTGATGTAAACGGGCAAAACTTGTTTGCAATACAAGAAGTAGAGCGCTGGGAAGCACCGTTTGAATGGAATGTTGTTTTAAAAAGCAGAGACCTTGAAGCCGAAGAAAATGAAATATGGTGGAAATGCAGCAAGCCGGATTTTCCGGCGGAGATGCCTGCTTATTTTACTGTGGCGCCAGAGAAGATTTTATTGCTGCGTGAGTAATATTGAGCCACTTTGATTAACATAATCCTTTTACAGTACCTGCGGCAGCCATATGGCTGCCGCAGGTACTGTTTTGTACTTCGCAAAGTTTACCAGTGGTGCCGGTATACCAAAAGCGGTGGATGAAATAACCTGTTTGAGCTTAACTGTGAAACACAGAACTGCAAAAGCCATAATGCTGGCAGTATAGCCAGAGAAATAGAAAAATGAGAAGCCAAAATTATTTTGCAAAAAAATATAAGCGGAAAGAATTCTTGTGAGAGGAGAATGCATAAATAAAGCCCTATTCAACAGCAAAGACATGTCTGTTTGCAATGCGGGGCCAACAGTGCAAGGGGTTTAACCCTGCGGCAAGATGTGTTATAATTAACCAAACTTTATTTCTGCACACATACACAAACAGGGGGCTTTAGTATGGGCATATTAGAGGCGTTGCTGCAAGGAATTCTTCAGGGATTAACGGAGTTTTTGCCGGTTTCCAGCAGCGGGCATTTATCATTGTTCCAGCGGTTCTTTTTGCCAGACGGGCAAAGTTCATTGTTTTTTACCATGATGCTTCATCTTGGTACTTTGGCGGCGGTTATAGCTGCTTTTTATGAGGACATCTGGCGGCTGATAAAAGAACTTGGTTTTTGTATAAGAGATATTTTTACGGGCCGTTTTAGCCTTAAAACACAAGACCCCTATCGTAAGCTTTTGTACATGCTTGTTTTGGCAACCCTGCCTATGGTGCTTATTGTACCCATACGCGGCATGGTAAGTGGCATGGCCGAAGATAAAGACATTGTCGCAGAGGGCATTTTCTTTTTAATTACCGGTGCACTTTTGTATTTTGCAACCCGCGTAAAGCCCGGCCGCGCAGGCATTGGAAAAATGAAGCCGAAGCATGCTCTTATTTTGGGTATCGTGCAGGACTTTGCGGTATTTCCGGGGTTATCCCGTTCGGGCTCTACCATCTCTGCCGGTATGATTATGGGCTTTGAACGTGCTTTTATGGTTAAATTTTCGTTTTTAATGAGTATTCCTGTTATTTTGGGCGGCGCAGTGTTTGAAATTGGGGATGCGGTAAAGGCAGAAAATACGGTTGGGGCATGGCCCATGTTTTTGGGAATGCTGGCCGCGGCAGTATTTGGCTATTTAAGCATCCAATTAATTAAATGGCTGCTTTTGAGTGATAAATTTGTGGTATTTGCATGGTACACGCTGATACTTGGCGCTATTTGTGTGGTTGTGGGCATTATACTGCATATTGTTGCGGCGGCAAGCGGAGACGCATCTGCGGTTAGCTCTCTTGTAAGCTCTGTAACATCGGGGGCGTCCAACCCGTCTTCGGTGGCCAGCTCTATAGCACAATCGGTTTCGTCCGTTGCTTCGGCAGCGTAAACAATCTCAAACAAACAGCGAGGAGCGTTTTGTTCAACTATGGCAGCTAAGCGTAAACCCGCCGCAAGCGCGGCAAAAAGAGGAAGAAAAAAAGCGGCCCCCCAGCCAGCCATTGATTGGCGTTGGAGCATCCTGCTCTTTGGGTTAGGGCTGTTGTTTGTTGTGCTTAGCGTACTGGCGGGCGAGTCTGCTTGGGCATGGTTTAGACAAAATGTTTTATTTGGTGTTTTTGGTATCAGCGGCTGGCTTGTGGGGCCGCTGATGCTTTATCTTGCCGTGCGGGTAGGTACAGAAAAACCTGTACGCCCGGTACTGATACGCAGCATATTTGGTATGGTGGTTCTTTCGGGGGTTGCGCTGGTATTTAGCAGCCAAGATTTAAGCGGCCTAACCTTTACAGAGGTTGTAAAAGAGCTGCATGCCGAGGGGCAATTAAACCATTTTAGCGGCGGAGTATTAAGCATTGTTCTGGGGCATTTACTGCGCGCTACTTGCGGCGTGGTTGCAGCCCGTATTATCATGATTATTTTGGTGCTTGTAGCAATTATGGTATTTACAGCGGTTACACCCGGCGATGCTTTTCTGTTTTTAAACGAAAAGCTGGGGCTTTTTCAGGCGAGGGAGCGTGAGCGCCGCGAGGTATACGAGCAGGAATACGAAGAAGAGCCATCGTATGAGCAGGAGAATTTTTACGATAATCCGGCTTACCAGCCTGCGCAGGAAACCCGCAAAAAGGGCAAGCGCGGCAAAAGCAAAAGTGTTGATATAGACTTAGGCCCTGTTGGCCCTACAAGCACACCGGGGCTTGCCCCCCACGACAAGGTGGAAATTGGCCCCGGCGGTACCTTTGGTATGGACCCGTTAAAAGAGAAAAAGGAGCCAAGCCCTGTTATTGAAGAGCCCTTGATGCCCTTTGACCCTTACTCTACACGCTCTTTACTGGATGGGGTAGAACAAAAACAAAAACCCATTAGCCTAATGGGAGAGAGCAACGCTGCCGGTGCTGCATGGCAGGGGCAGTTGTTTAAAAAGGATGAATCGGCCTTAGATGTACAGCCGGAGGCACTGCCGCAAGTGCCTGTGCAAACTGTGCAGCCCCAACAGGCTGCGACAGGGCAGCCGGGTGATGAAAATGTAGAGGCGCTTATATCAAAAGCCATCGCCACCAAAAAAGAGGGAGAAGCCACAACCAACACCCAAATACAGCAGGCAAGGGCCGAGTATCGGTTTCCGCCTATCTCTTTGTTTGAAAAGGGCGCGCTTGAGGATGATACCGGCGCACGGGAGGAAATGCGTAAAACCGCTGATCTGCTTGTGTCTACCCTGGATAGTTTTGGGGTGCAAACCCGTATATTGGATGTATCTCGCGGTCCATCGGTCACCCGGTACGAAATTCAGCCCCAAATTGGCGTAAAAATAAGCCGTATTACCAACCTGGCCGATGACATTGCCCTTAACCTTGCGGCAGCAGGGGTGCGTATTGAAGCGCCTATTCCCGGTAAGCCTGCGGTAGGCATTGAGGTGCCCAACCGCAAAAAGAGTACGGTTGCCATTCGTAGTATTTTAGAAAGCCCGGCTTTTCAAAGTGACAAGGCACAGCTGCCCATTGCACTTGGCAAGGATATTGCGGGCGAATGCGTTGTGGCGGATTTGTCTAAAATGCCCCACTTGCTAATAGCGGGTTCTACCGGTAGCGGTAAATCTGTGTGTGTAAACGCAACCATTACCAGCTTTTTGTATCGTTTTGGGCCGGAAGAATTAAAACTGCTGCTGATAGACCCCAAAGTGGTAGAGCTGGCTGAGTACAATGGTATACCGCATTTGCTAATGCCGGTAATTACCGAGCCGCGCAAAGCAGCGGGGGCGCTTGGGGCGGCAGTGGCCGAAATGGAACGCCGTTACCACTTGTTTGCAGAGCACAATGTACGCGATATTAAAACCTTTAACAAACTTTCGCGCCGCAGCGGCGATTTAGAAACAATGCCCTACATTGCCATTGTTATAGACGAACTTGCCGATTTGATGATGGTTGCAGGTAAAGATGTAGAAAACTATATCTGCCGCATTGCCCAAAAGGCCCGTGCAGCCGGTATGCACCTGATTGTTGCTACACAGCGCCCTAGCGTAGATGTAATTACGGGCCTTATTAAGGCCAACATACCTAGCCGTATTGCGTTTGCGGTAAGCAGCCAGGTAGACAGCCGTACCATTTTAGATGGTGCGGGAGCCGAAAAACTGCTGGGCATGGGCGATATGCTGTTTATGCCGGTGGGTGCCAATAAGCCCATACGTGTACAGGGCACCTATGTTAAGGACGAAGAAATATCCAGCGTACTGGACTTTATCCGGGCAGAAGGGCCGGCCTCTTACGACGAAGACATGATAAAGGCGATGGAAAAACACACCGCCACCGAAGGCGGCGGAGATGGCGGCGCATCAGATGGCGACAGCCTGATGGATGACCCGGTTTTTATCAACGCGGTAGAAACAGCCTTAGAACAGGGACAAATCTCTACCAGTATGTTGCAGCGTAAACTGCGTGTAGGCTATGCCCGCGCTGGGCGTATTATGGATGAGATGCAGCGCCTGCATATAGTAAGCGAGCCCGATGGTGCCCGCCCGCGGCAGGTGTTAATAGGCCGCCAGCAGTGGCTTGAAATGAGCATGAATGCAGCCGACGGACAGCAGGCAGAGTATTGAGGTGCCGGTATGGAGTTTGAAGTAAAGCTACAGGCGCAGGACTACAAAGAATATGCCCTATACAAAGCTAGCGGCAATGTGTTTTTGTATACCAAAAGCCCGCTGTTGGCCGGTGTGCTTATGCTGCTTGTTGCGGTGTTTTTGTTTTGGTCTTTTATGATAGTTCCTCTGCCGGAAAACGACTGGCTGCTAAGGCTGCGCACAATTTTTATCTTGTTTGGTTTTACCAGTGCTTTAATATGCACATATTTGCTGTACAGGGTGCTGCGTGCTTTAAAAAGTTATCCGCGCAGCTATGCAAAGGGCGCGCGCCAGTATGTAATTGCGGCGGATGAAACTGGTCTTTTGAAAAATGATCGGGGAATGGAAAGCCTTTACCAGTGGAGCCAGATAGAAGATATTGTTTTGCTCAAAAATTTGTATGTTGTAAAGCCATATAAGCAGCCCGCGTTCTTTTTTAACAAAAAGGATTTAGCGGAAAAAAGCAGGAGTTTGCCGCGCTTTTAAAAACCCACTTTATACCGGCCTGATTTTAAAGCCGTAGTACAAACGAATAGATTAAAACTGCCTGCAGGTGGGAGAATATCGTTTACAGTCATTGGATGTATATGTTGGCATATTTGCTGGGCGAACCCAAAAATCACTTTAACTAGCCGTATAAGCAAGAAGCCTGAAAAATAAAGGAAGTAAAATGCAGCAACCAAGTTTTTTACCCATAAGCCAAAAGGAAGCCCGTGCGCGTGGGTGGGATGAAATAGATTTTTTGCTTTTGTCCGGGGATGCGTATGTAGACCACCCCAGCTTTGGCCCAGCTATTATTGGCCGTGTGCTGGAAAATGAGGGTTTTAGGGTGGGTATTTTGCCCCAACCGGATATAAACGACCCCAAAGCACTTACTCAGTTTGGGAAACCAAAATATGCGGTTTTGCTGGCGGGCGGCAATGTAGACTCGATGGTGGCGCATTACACAGTGTCTAAGCGCCGTCGTACTTTTGATGAATACACCCCGGGCGGTAAAGCGGGTAAACGGCCAGACCGCGTGGTGGATGTTTATACGGCACTTGCCAAAAAAGTATATCCGGATTTGCCAGTAATTACGGGTGGGCTTGAAGCATCTTTGCGCAGGTTTGCACATTACGATTACTGGAGCGACGCTGTGCGCCCTAGCATACTAGAAACTAGCGGTGCCGACATGGTGTTGTTTGGTATGGGTGAGCGCAGCATACGCGAGCTTGGCCGCCGTTTGGCAGCGGGAGAAGCGATAGAAGAAATAACAGACCTGCCCGGCAGCGCCTACCTTACAACCTTTGACAAATTGCCGGTAAAATATGCCGAGTGTGCTTCTTTTAAAAAAGTGGAGCAGGATAAAACAGCATACGCCAAGGCATGCCGGATACAGTTGGACAACCAGGACTCGGTAGCTGTAATGCCTTTGGTGCAAAAGCAAAGCGAAAAGTATTTGGTGCAAAATGTACCTTCCCGCGCATTGGGGCGTACCGAACTGGATACAGTTTATGCGTTGCCCTTTACCCGCACTTGGCATCCCTCTTACAACGATGCGGGTGGCATACCAGCGCTGGAGGAAGTGGAATTTTCGGTTATACATAACCGGGGGTGCTTTGGCGGTTGCAATTTTTGTGCCATTGCCCTGCATCAAGGTTTGCGTGTTACCAGCCGCAGCGCCGATAGTGTGGTAGCAGAGGGCGAGCTGATTACAAAACAGCCCGGTTTTAAAGGGTATATTCATGATGTTGGGGGGCCTACGGCAAACTTTCGCAAGCCTTCTTGTGGCAAACGGATGACAGAGGGTGTATGCAAAGGCGGCAAGCGCTGCCTTGCGCCCTCTCCCTGCCAAAAGCTGATTATCGACCACTCAGAGTATCTTGGTATTTTACGCAGGCTACGTAAGTTGCCGGGGGTAAAAAAAGTGTTTGTGCGCAGCGGCATCCGCTACGATTACCTTGTGCACGATAAGGATGATGCCTTTTTTAAAGAGCTGGTGCAACATCATATTTCTGGTCAGCTAAAGGTGGCGCCCGAGCATTGTTCTCCCGGTGTGCTAAAAGCAATGGGTAAACCACCCATTGAGGTATATAACCGCTTTGCCAAAAAGTTTTATCAGCTTACCGCGCAGGCGGGCAAAAAGCAGTATTTGGTACCCTATCTTATTTCCAGCCATCCCGGAAGCACCATGACAGATGCCGTTGCACTGGCAGAGTATTTGTATGATAACCGCGTAAAACCCGAGCAAGTGCAAGATTTTTATCCCACGCCGGGCACTGTATCCACCTGTATGTATTATACCGGGCTGGATCCCTATACATTAAAATCGGTGTATGTGGCAAGAGACCCCGAAGAAAAGGCTATGCAGCGCGCATTGCTGCAATATTACGACCCTAAAAATACTGCATTGGCGCGCAGGGCACTGGCGGCCTGCGGCAAAGAGCATTTGGCGGTAAAGTTGCTGGCAGGCAGGGCAGGGGCACAGACGAAGAAAGTCCCGCAGCCCGAGACGAAAACTGCAGGGAGCGGCAAGGGGAGTTCTGCAATATCTTTTAGCCACCCCGATACGGCAAAAAATAAGCCCGGAGTGAATAGAACCAGAATAAAAAATACACAAGGTGGCAAAAGAGGAAAGTATGGCGCAGGGCAAAAAGCAAAACAAAACAGCAGATAGCGGCAACAAAGGCCAAATAGTAGAAAATGTATGGAAAGCTGCGGGCGGCAGTAAAGAGAGCGCCAAAACGGCCAGAAAAACCTATACAGCCGTTAGCAAAATGAAAAAGCCCCAAAGGATTATTGTTGTTGCGATTATTTTAATAATAGCCGCTGTGTTTATTGCAGCTACCCTTATTCCCTCGTTTGGGGGCTGGTTGTATGGAGCCCTGGGCATAGAGCAGCCACAGCCCGCAGTTGGCAATACAATTACAAGCAGTACCAAGGTGCATTTTATTGATGTTGGGCAGGGCGATGCCATATTGCTGGAACAAAGTGGGCAATTTGCTCTGTTGGATGCAGGCCCCCCAGAGGGGCGGGATAGTTTAATTGCCTACATGAAAAGCGCAGGAGTAGAAAAGCTGGCTTATGTGGTTATGACACACCCCCATGCAGACCATATTGGCGGAATGCAAAAGGTAGTGGAGACCTTCCCCACAGAAAAGGTGCTGCTGCCCGATTTTGCTCTTTCGGATGCGCCAACTTCTTCTCTGTTTAAAAATTTACTGCAAAGCTTTATAGACAATGATGTGCAGGCAGAGACAATGCAAAAGGGCGCACAGTATACTTTGGGCAGCGGCAGCATTACAGTGCTTGCCAATGGGCTGGAAAGCGATAACCTAAATTTAATGTGCCCGGCAATTTTATTTGAGGCCGAGGGCTTTCGGTTTTTAGATACGGGCGATGCCGAAAAGGCCAACGAGCAGGTGATACTAGACAGTGGGGTTAACGTAAAAGCAGATGTATTTTCTGCGGGGCATCACGGCAGTTCTACCAGCAATACAAAAAAGTTTTTAAGTGCGGTAAACCCGCAGTTGGTTGTAGTATCTTGCGGAAAAGACAACAGCTATGGGCACCCCCATAAAGAGGCAATGGAAGCCTTTGAGAGCGTAAGCGCCACTGTATTAAGAACAGATATTGGGGGCAGCATTGCGGTTGGGCTGGATGAAAACGGTAAAATTGTATATGCGGCAACCAACGATATACAGGATACTGCCGCAGCGGCCTGATATATGCTAAGGGAGAGCGGAAAATGTGTTATTCGGTAGACGGAATTGAAGATGGCCTTGCCGCCCTTGTATCAGAAAGCGGAGAGCTAAAACATGTGTCGCTTTCTTTGCTTGCAGAGGGTGTTAAAAGCGGAGATATGGTTTATTGGCAGGATGGATTATACAGGGCAGATGGGGCGGCGACAGAGCAGCGCAAAAATGAGGTAAATGACCTTTTAAACCGGTTGCTTGGGCCAAAAGAATAAAATAGCAAAGAAAAGCTTGCATATAAAATAAAAGCGATTGTATACTTTATGTGCTAAAAAAGCGGCTCTTAAAAACAATGTTGTGTAAGGAGGATGCAGCTTGAAAAAGTTTGTGAATGAATTTAAGCAATTTGTACTTCGTGGCAACGTTATGGACCTTGCAGTTGGCGTAATTATTGGTGCGGCATTTCAAAGTATTGTAAGCTCTTTGGTAGAGGATATCATCACACCTATTATTGGGCTTGCTGGTGGCGTAGATTTTAGCGCATGGGCACTGCATATAACCGATACTGTGTCCATACGGTATGGCGCATTTATTACGGCGGTTATTAACTTTTTAATAATGGCCTTTGTTATTTTCCTTTTGGTAAAAGGGATAAACAAATTGCAAACTCTTGGTGTGAAAAAAGAAGAAGCAGCCCCCACTACAAAAAAATGCCCCTATTGCTTTTCGGAAAATCCGATTAAAGCCACTCGCTGCGGTCATTGCACATCGCAGTTGCCTGCGGAAGAAGAGAAAAAATAGATTTTATTCTGTATAAAAACCAAAGCCCCGGCCAGTTAATTACTGGCTGGGGCTTTTTTATGGAATTAACTTAAACGCTGCAAAAGCTATGTGATTAAATCATCTCGGCAACGCAGTAATCGTCTTTGGCGCAATACTCTTGCAGGCGCGCAGATACAATATCGCCCTGTTTATGGCTGGGCGCATGTAGCCGCACAGGGATGTAGTTGCCGGTATAGCCGGTAAAAAGGCCGCTTTCTACCGGCTTTTCTAACAACACCTGATGCAGGGTGCCGTGCTGTTCTTGTATCCACTCGGCGCGTATAGCATCTGCCTCTTGTTGCAGCAATGCGGCGCGGCGCGATTTTTCTTGCTTTGGTATCTGATTTTCGAACTGGGCAGCGGGTGTGCCGGGGCGGGTAGAATAGGGGAAAACGTGTACTTTCAAAAAGCGCATTTCTTTTACAAATGCAAGGCTTTGCGCAAATTCTTCTTCGCTTTCTCCGGGAAAGCCCACAATTACATCGGTGGTAAGGCTTGCGCCGGGCAGGGCGGCCAAAAGCTTTTTGGCAACCTCGCGGTATTTTTCTGCGGTATAGGGTCTGCGCATCCGGCGCAGGGTATCGTTGCTTCCGCTTTGCAGCGAGAGGTGGAAAGAGGGACACAGCTGTGGCGTTGCGGCAAAGGTTTCAATTTGGGCATCGGTAATTAAATCGGGGTCTAGGCTAGAGAGGCGTATGCGCTGTATACCCGGCACAAGGGCGGATTTTTGTGTTATTTCGGCCAAATTGGTGGCGGTATCTTTGCCATAGCTTGGCAGGTTTATGCCGGTAAATACAACCTCAGAGTATCCTGCGCCCGCAAGCGTGTGCAGCTCTGCCAATATGGCGTCTTCACTTCGGCTGCGCACGGGCCCGCGTGCCGTAGGTATAATACAATAAGCGCACTGGCGATTGCAGCCATCCTGTATTTTTACAAAAATGCGGGTGCGCCCGGGCATGTTTTCTATCGGTAGTTCTTCAAACGCTTCGCCTTTTTTATGGGGCACAATATTAATAACCTGTGTTTGGCTTGCCATAAACTGCTGCACATCTTGCAGCAAGTGCGCCCGGTTGGCAGTGCCTGTAATAACGTCGGCTTCTGGTATAAGCGCTTCTTTAGGGAACGCCTGCGGAAAGCACCCTGTAAGCACTGTAACAGCACCGGGATTTTCGCGGCGGGCGCGGCGTAACCATTGCCTGCTTTTGGCGTCGCCGCCGGCGGTTACAGTACAGCTATTTACAATGTATACATCGGCAGTGCTGTTGTGCGGTACTATTTCGTATCCGGCTTGCTCAAAGATATGCTCTAAAGCGCCGGTTTCGTTTTGGTTTACCTTGCACCCAAGGGTATAAAATGCTGCTTTCAAAAATGAGGTCTCCTTGCATAACAAATTATTTGTATTATAAAGCTTTAAGGGCTGCTTTGCAATTTGCTGTTTACCTTTGCCCTATGGTTGACAAAAAAAGAGCCAAAAGTGTATGATAATTAAATAAACAAAAGCAATGACAAAGAGGGTTACAAGGTATCGCTTTTTTACAGAGAGCCGGGTTAGGTGAAAGCCGGTAAAGGGCAGCTTTGTACGGTCGCTTTGGAGCAGGCAGCGCGAAAGGTATGCTTTGTAGTGCTGCACGTAGCCCACGTTAAGGGTAAACAAGTGGCGGGCTTTGCCTGCAATTTGGGTGGTACCGCGGTATTTATGCCGTCCCATACAATAAATTTGTATGGGACGGCTGTTTTATTTTTTAAGGGAGGAAAGACAATGAGGGAACTGGATAAAATTTACGACCCTTCTATCGTGGAGGATTCTACCTATGCTTATTGGCAGGAGAAGGGGTATTTTAATACAAAGGTTGATAAAAATAAAAAGCCCTACACAATTGTTATGCCACCGCCCAACATTACAGGGCAGCTGCACATGGGGCATGCTATGGATGAAACCTGGCAGGATATTTTAATCCGCTACAAAAGGATGCAGGGCTATGCGGCCTTGTGGGTGCCGGGCACAGACCATGCCTCTATTGCAACCGAGGCGCGTATTGTTGCCGAGTTGGCAAAAGAGGGCGTAACCAAGGAGGATCTTGGCCGCGAGGGCTTTTTAGAGCGCGCGTGGGATTGGAACCGCCAATACGGCGGGCGCATTGTAGAGCAGCTTAAAAAGCTGGGATCTTCTTGCGATTGGGACCGCCTGCGTTTTACCCTAGATGAAGGATGCAGCAAGGCTGTACGCCATGTTTTTAAATCTTTGCATGATGAGGGGCTTATTTACCGTGGAGAGCGCATTATCAACTGGTGCCCACATTGCTTAACCTCTATTTCGGATGCAGAGGTGGAGTATGAGGAGCAGCAGGGCTTTTTCTGGCATATTCGTTACCCGGTAAAGGGCAGCGAAGAATATCTGGTACTGGCAACCACCCGCCCAGAAACCATGCTGGGAGATACCGCGGTGGCGGTACACCCCGAGGATGAGCGCTATAAGCACCTGATAGGTAAAACCGTGATACTGCCGTTGGTTGGCCGCGAGATACCTGTGGTTGCCGACGAATATGTAGACCGCGAGTTTGGTACCGGCGTTGTAAAAATTACCCCTGCTCACGACCCTAACGACTTTGAAGTGGGGCGCAGGCACGATTTGCCCATCATCCGCGTAATGGATGACGAAGCAAAAATTAACGAGCTGGGCGGCAAATACAAAGGGCTTGACCGTTACGATGCCCGTAAGGCAATTGTAGACGATTTAGAGGCAGAGGGCTTTTTGGTAGAAATAGAACCACATGCGCACAACGTAGGCACCTGCTACCGCTGTGGAACCACCGTTGAGCCCATTGTGTCTATGCAGTGGTTTGTAAAAATGGAGCCGTTGGCCGGCCCCGCTGTAGATGCAGTTAAAAGCAGCGAAATTAAATTTGTGCCCGAGCGCTTTACAAAAAGCTACCTGCACTGGATGGAGAATACCCGCGACTGGTGTATTTCTCGTCAGCTTTGGTGGGGGCATCGCATCCCTGCATGGTATTGTGCCGATTGCGGTAAAACAACAGTAGAAGAGGAGGAGCCAAAGCAGTGTGCCCATTGCGGCGGCACCCATTTGCGGCAGGATGAGGATACGCTGGATACATGGTTCTCCAGTGCGCTATGGCCTTTTTCTACACTGGGCTGGCCCGAGGATACAGAGGATTACAAATATTTTTATCCCACCAGCACACTGGTAACAGGCTACGATATTATAGGCTTTTGGGTAAGCCGAATGATTTTCTCCGGCCTGCATTATACAGGCAAGGCACCTTTTAATACTGTATTGGTGCACGGGCTTGTTAGAGATGCCGATGGACGTAAAATGTCTAAAAGCCTTGGCAATGGCATAGATCCGCTGGAAGTAATAGAAACCTACGGAGCGGATGCCCTGCGTTTTATGCTGCTTACCGGCTCTACCCCCGGCAATGACATGCGCTTTATGGAGGACAAGGCAAAATCTGCCCGCAACTTCTCTAATAAGCTGTGGAACGCCGCCCGCTTTGTATTGATGAACCTGCCGGAAGATTTTGAAGCGGGGTTGCCGGCAGAAAGCGAATTGGAATTAAGCGACAAATGGGCGCTTAGCCTGTACCGCAACTTAATTAAAAATGTAAACGAAAACCTGAACAAGTATGAGTTTGGCCTGGCGGCACAAAAGGTGTACGATTTTATTTGGGAAGTTATTTGCGATTGGACCATTGAAATAAGCAAAGAGCGTTTAAACTCTGGTAATGCAGCAACAGCGGGCACCGCCCAAAAGGTGTTGGTATATCTTTTGTCCGGTGCGCTAAAGCTTCTGCATCCCTTTATGCCCTTTATTACCGAGGAAATATATCGTTCTTTACCCGGCAGCGGAGAGAGCATTATGATTGCCTCGTGGCCAGAGGAGCAGGATGTTGCAGATTACTCTGCCGAAGAGCACCGTTTTGCAATGGTGATTGACCTGATTAGGGCCTTGCGTACAGTACGTGCCGAAATGGGCGTACACCCGGCAAAACGAACCAATATTTTAATTGAAACAGAGCACCCCCAGTATTTTGAGGAAAGCGAGGGCGTTTTAAAGCGCCTAGGCTTTGCAGAAACCTTATCGTATACAAAGCGCTTTGAGGGGGATGCCGCAGGGCAGGTTCAGGTTTCTACCACTTCGGCGCGCGCGTTAATCCCAATGATGGAATTGATAGACAGAGAAAAAGAACTGGCGCGGCTTGAAAAAGAAAAATCCGGAGCAGACAGCGAAGTTGAGTTGCTCTCTAAAAGGTTAGACAACAAGGGCTTTGTAGACAAAGCGCCGGAGGCAGTGGTACAGGATATACGCGACAAGCTGGCAAAAGCACAAGAAAAAAGTGAGCGTGTTGCGCAAAGCATACTGGCTTTGCAATAGGCAAACCGAAAGGCAGTGGGGCAGTTTGGAATATGCAGAAGCATTGGCGTGGGTGCACAGCCGCCCGCGTCTGCCCAAAAAAGCAGGGCTTGATAGAATGAAACAACTGATGGATGCGCTGGGTAACCCCCAGCGCATGCTTCGGTTTATACACGTTGCCGGTACCAACGGTAAGGGCAGCACGGTAGCAATGCTGTCCTCTGTGCTAACGCAGGCAGGGTATTGTGTTGGCAGCAATTACAGCCCTTTTGTGCTGGATTTTAGAGAGCGCTTTCAGGTAAATGGCAATTGGGTGGACGAAGCGGTATTGGCAAAGGCTTTTACGCAAATACATTTGGCGTCGCAAACACTTGCAGAGCCGGTGGTAGAGTTTGAAGTGGTTACAGCGGCAGCCTTTTTATGTTTTTATTGGGCCGATTGCGATATTGTATGCCTAGAAACCGGACTGGGTGGGCGCTGGGATTCTACCAATATTATCGAGAATACTCTGGTTGCTTGCATTACGCGCATAGGGTACGACCATATGGATTTACTGGGCAATACAATAGGCGAAATTGCAATGACAAAGTGTGGCATCATAAAACAGGGGTGTGCAGTTGTGTCTTACCCCACCCAGCCTAAAGAAGCCGAAGAAGTGATTTTGTGGGAGTGTACAAAACTGCAAACACCACTGGTGATACCCAATATACAGGATGTACAGCAAACGCAGCCCAAAGCATTTTTAAATACATTTAGATATAAAGGAGAAGAGTTTGCGCTTTCTCTTTTAGGAAGCCACCAGCAACAAAATGCAACGGTTGCCATCGAAGCATTGTTTTTATTGCGACAAAAAGGCTTTTGTATATCAATGCAAGATATTAAAGCGGGGCTGAAAGAAACCCATTTTCCGGCACGGTTTGAGGTGTTGCGGCACAGCCCGCCTGTAATACTGGATGGCGCGCACAATCAGGATTCTGCCGAGGCGTTGGCGCAAACCTTAGAAGAACAGGGTGTTAAGGGCATTGCTGCTATAGCGGGCGTGCTTGGAGACAAGCAGGCGGCAGAGGTGATACGGCTGGTATCTCCTTATATACATATACTATATACTGTACAGCCAGATAGCCCCCGTGCATTAACCGCCGAGGCACTAAAAGAAACGGCGGCTCCGTTTGTAAAAAGCATTGTAAGTTGTTCCGATGTTCGTCAGGCATTACATCAGGCCGAGGAAGAAGGCAAGGGAATATTGATATTTGGGTCACTCTACCTTGCCAGCGAAGTACGGCCGTTGTTGCTTGAAAAATACAAACCGGAGTAAGCGCGTTATATATGCTGCGCATGAGGAGAATATAATGACAAAAAAGATGCAGGCTTTATTGGGGATAGCGGCAGCGGGCGCAGGTGTGGTTGCCGGCGTTGTTGTAAAAAGCACCTGCTCGTTAATCCAAGAACACATTTATATGAATATGGGCAAAGCCAAAAACCATGCATCAGGCAGGCAGCTTAAGGTGTTGCATTTTACGGATGTGCATTTGGGAATGCCCTATTCTTTTCCGCGCTTTAAAAAGATGGTTAAGCAGATGCAAAGCCTTTCACCGGATGTGATTGTTTGTACGGGCGATTTGATTGACAACCCCAAGTATTTTGCTTCGTGGAAAAAGCTGGAGGACCTTTTGGGACAGATGAAAGCCCCTTTGGGCAAATATGCTATTTGGGGCAACCATGAAAAAAAGGGGATTAATCAAGATGCGGTGGAACGAGTATACGCCAATGGCGGGTTTAAACTGCTGTGCAACGAGTGTAAGGTGCTACAGCTTACCGACAGGCAAAACTTAACCATATATGGGTTGGACGATATATTAAAAGGGGACCCGGATTTATCCATTTTGCCCAAAAACAAAAAAGCGGATACCCTGGCGCTGCTGCTTTTACATGAGCCGGATGCTGCAAAAATTGCCAGCCATTATGGTGTAGATTTGATTTTGGCAGGGCACAGCCACGGCGGGCAAATACTGTTTCCTAAAATAGGGGCGGTTGTAAGGCCGCTGCTTTCTCAAAAAATGTTAAAAGGGCTATATGAGTTTAACGGAAAAAGGATATATGTTAACTCGGGGCTTGGCACAACGGCTGTTCCGTTTAGGATGTTGTGCGAGCCACAGTATTCGGTTTTACATATAGAGTATTAAGCGGGAATTATTTAATACAGTTTTAGTGGATTTATTAAAAGAAAAGGGGCGAAAAGAAACGAGCATATTTTAGGGATAAATTAGGGCGTATTGTAAAAAACAATTATATTTTTTAGACAAAAATATGTCGAAAAATAAAAAAGTCATATTTTATTAAAAAATAATAAGATTTTTGCTTGACAGTACTTGGTATCCGTGATACTATAGTCAAGCACCTTACAGATGCGGTGCACACACAGAACAACAGAGCACGATGCAGGACCTTGAAAATTAAACAATATTGGAAGACTAAGAAGGACCCTTGAGGGCGATGGAAACGTTGTCCTAAGGCAAGAAATTGCCTTGAAAATTCCTAGTTTACAGTAATTCATGACGCAGAGTGTTCTGCTCTTGAAAGCTGTGATTGATTCTTAACGAATCGGAGATTTTAACAGGTCGCAAGACCTTTAAGAT
>JBKEAM010000135.1:0-3274 GCA_047972265.1 Oscillospiraceae bacterium
AAAGGGATTACGCCGTGAGGCGATAAAAAGGAGGTCTTTCGATGATAGAGTTGATTATTGGAAGCAGAGGTTCTGGAAAAACAA
Organism: Oscillospiraceae bacterium; assembly: GCA_047972265.1. Taxonomy (GTDB): domain Bacteria; phylum Bacillota; class Clostridia; order Oscillospirales; family Ruminococcaceae; genus JAAYCI01. Next base: position 85 of record JBKEAM010000135.1, read on the forward strand.
AACGTATGGTAGACATGATTAATGCTTCGGTTAAAACGACACAGGGCAACATTGTTTGTATCGAAAAATCGATGAATCTTACCTACGATCTGGATCATAAATGCCGTTTGATTGATATGGATCAATATAGCATTCAGGGTTACCCCATGCTGTATGGTTTTATTGCCGGTGTATTGGCTGGTAACTATGATATCCTCGAGATTTATATCGATGGTATTTTAAAAATAGGCAATCGTGATTTGGACGGCTTGGGTACTTTGTTGTCCGATTTAGAAACGCTTTCGGGCGATTCTGTAAAAATCGTTGTCACCGTTTCTACCGATTTGGAAAACCTTCCCGAAAGCGTTCGTAAATACGCATAAATTTATACTTTCACCGGCCGCTTTGCTATAGCAAAGCGGCCTTTTATAATTTAAACCGGTTTGTTGATTTTTACCGGTAAGTGGGATAGAATTTAAACATACAATTAACAGCATAAATACATTTATTATGAGGTAAATCGTTGAAAGATAAATTTAAAACCATATATGTATGTACCAGTTGCGGAGAGACAAGCCTGCGTTGGCTTGGCAAATGTCCTTCGTGTGGAGAATGGAATACCCTAGTTGAGGATGTTGTTAAAGAAGAAAAGTCCTCAAAACTGCGCGCTGGCACAGCCGAAAGGGGAGCCATCAGCGCTCCGGCACAAGCCCAAAAATTATCAGATGTAGATACTACTGAAAAAAAGAGCCGTTTACTCTCCGGTATGCCGGAGTTAGACCGCGTTTTGGGCGGAGGCATTGTTTTAGGCAGTGTTGTTTTACTGGGGGGCGAACCCGGCGCTGGTAAGTCTACAATGCTGCTTCAAGTATGCGGTGCTTTACAGGTAGAGGGCAAAGATGTTTTATATGCTACCGGAGAAGAATCGGTGCGCCAAATTAAGCTGCGCGCCAAAAGGCTTAATGTAAAACAAGAGCATATCTCAGTAACTGCCAGCAGCGATGTAGATGAAATTGTTGCATTGATGGAAACAATGAACCCCTCTTTTGTTGTGGTAGACTCTATACAAACTATGAGAACTGGAGAGCTTTCCAGTGCCGCAGGCAGCGTTTCGCAGGTAAAAGAGTGCTCATCGCGCCTACTGGCGGTTGCAAAGCAAAAAGAGATTCCGGTTTTTATTGTTGGGCATGTTAACAAAGACGGCGCCATTGCCGGGCCTAAAGTGATGGAGCATATTGTAGATACCGTATTATATTTTGAGGGAGACCGCACCTTACCATACAGAGTTCTTCGTGCTGTAAAAAACCGGTACGGCTCTACCAATGAAATTGGTATGTTTGATATGACAGGCGACGGCCTGATCGCCATCGAAAACCCCTCAGAAATGCTTTTAGAAGGGCGCCCATTAGGTGTAAGCGGAAACTGTGTTGGTTGTATTGTAGAGGGTTCTAGGCCCATTATGGCCGAAATACAGGCGCTTGCAACCAAAAGCGGCTTTGGGACGCCCCGAAGAGCGGCCTCTGGCTTTGATACTGCAAGGGCAAACCTGTTATTGGCAGTTATCGAAAAGCGTGCCGGTTTCTTTTTAGGAAACCTTGATGTTTATATTAATATAGTCGGCGGTTTAAACCTAGACGAAACAGCTTGCGATTTGCCTTTTTGTATGTCGGTTGTTTCCAGTTTGTTAGACCAGCCAATACCCGATGCATTGCTGGCAATAGGCGAGGTAGGCCTTGGCGGAGAGATACGCAGCGTATCCAATTTAGAGCTGCGCCTGCGAGAAGCGCAGCGCATTGGATTTAAAACGGCAATTGTGCCACAGCATAATATGCGTACACTAAACCTGGCCGAATATAAATCTTTAAAAGTTATTGGTGTTAAAGATTTAAAAGAAAGCATCCAAAAAATGTCTGCCACGTCATAATACAAAAAATAACTTTACCATAGTCGAATTGCATACAAACTTATTATAGGGGTCGCTTTTGACATATAACAGAAAAGAAATCCCTAGCGAATAGCAATATGCTATTTCGCTAAATATAAGTTTAGCGAAATACAGGGGATCTCTTTTATAGCTTTTAGGCTTATTTACCACAATACATTTAGGAGGATCTTTTTGAGTACATATATCAATCCAATACAACCCAATAAGCATGATAGTTATTCCGACTGTCCTCCGGTAGTTACCGAGTATTTAAACTATGCCGAATCCATACGTGGCCTTTCTCCTCGTACTGTAAATGGCTACTATATTGATTTGCGTGTATTCTTTAAATACCTTGTACAACTGCGTGGTTTAGCCTCTCAGGATTTGCCTCTGGAAGAGATTAAAATAAATTGGATAGACATCGCCTTTATTAAACAAATTACAAAAGCCGAAATTTACGAGTATTTGTATTATGCAACCAGAGAACGCACCAATGCGCCTGCAGCACGCGCACGCAAGCTCTCCAGCATCAAGGGGCTTTTTAACTATTTACACAGCAAGGTGGGCTTATTGCAAAATAATCCGGCCGCAGATATAGAGTCTCCTAAAATAAAAAAAACTTTACCTAAGTACCTATCTTTAGATGAAAGTTTAGAATTGTTAAATAATATACAAAGTGATTTTCCCGAGAGGGATTTTTGTATTTTAACTCTATTTTTAAATTGCGGCATGCGTTTATCAGAGCTTGCTACTTTAAACGAAACATCTATAAAAAACGACACCATGCGGGTTGTTGGCAAAGGCAACAAAGAACGTACTTTATACCTAAATAAGTCTTGCACACAGGCTATAGATAATATGCTGGATACCAAGCAAAAGCTAGGTAATATAAAAGACGATAAGGCTTTATTTATTTCTAAAAAAACCGGCAAGCGCCTTTCTGTAAGGCGTATACAACAAATTGTAGATGCAGCGCTGCAAAGCGCTGGTTTAGCTGGCAAAGGTTATTCTACACATAAGCTGCGTCATACTGCGGCAACTCTTTTATATCAGCATGGCAATGCCGATATGCTGGCTCTTAAAGAAATCCTCGGGCATGCTCATGTTTCCACTACCGAAATTTACACGCATATGGACTCTGCCGCTTTAAAAGAGATTGCTCGCACCGCTCCCCTTTCATCGGCCCGTATGCCAAAAGCGTCTGCTCATAATGATGAAGATAACAAAGAAAAGGAAAATGATAAAGAGTAGCTGTAAGGTACATTCCGGGGTAAAATGTTGAAA
>JBKEAM010000099.1:0-15886 GCA_047972265.1 Oscillospiraceae bacterium
AAATGCTTCATCGTAACGCGGTGGAGCTACACCTTTTCTTGATTTGTTTGACATGCTTTTTGGCCTCCTTCTTTCAGTATACACGATTGATGGCGTGTCTTCCATTTCGAGAAGGGCTCAATCAGCTTTCTCTGATATGGTAGATGGTTTGCAGCAAACATCTTTCTGGAGTTCGCCTGAAGAACTGATGAGTTACGAGCCAGACATTTTTATTTTGATGGGTGCAAGCGACGAGAATTACGAAAAATTAGTAAAGATTGCCCCTGTTATTATATGCCCCAAAGATTTACATGAGCGTATTACTCTGTTGGGCGAAATATTCAATATGGAAGATAAAGCCGCCGAACTTTTGCAAGAATATGAAGATGATCTTGCAAAAGCAAAAGACACAGTAGCAAAACTGGATTTTGATGGAAAAACTTTTAGTATTACCCAGGATAGCGAAGATAGTGGCGCAACAGTGCGGCTTTTTTATAACGACAATGCTCGTGGAGGAAATATTCTATACGATGATTTTGGCTTCGAAGCTCCCCAAAAGTTTGTTGATGAATATCCCGACTACATGATGGATGTATCGATGGAAGTACTCAATCAATACATAGGCGATTATATTATTTACATTCGCAATGCAGATGATTTTAATTACTATGATTCACCCATTTGGACAAGTTTGCCAGCAGTGCAGGCGGGTAACGTGGTGGAGTTTGAGGGTGACTTGTTTTATCACCAAGATATTATTTCAACACGCAACCAGTTAAAATTGATGACGGATGCCCTAGTGAGTTTTGCTGCAAAATAATGCAGGCAATGGGGGACTCCTTTTAGCTTAAGGGGTGTCGGCAACAAAGGCTAAACCCGTTGCGGAAATCAATTGGCGTTAAAACGGGTGTTTTATTAAAAGCAAGAGAAAACTTGACTAGGGTTCGTGCCCGCATTGGTGCGCTATATTTTTTGATATTTAATTTTTCGTCGGCCAGTATTGCGTATCTTACTATATTTTTAATGTATAAAACCAAGCCTAGATTGATGCTATCATCTAGGCTTGGTTTTGTATTGGATGTAATGGTAAAGATGGTAAAGGATATTTGATATCTCCTCTATGCTGCAAAGCATAGTTTTTAAGGTGGGTGGTAGAGATTGGTGGAATTTTCATACACTGTGTAGGATATCCTCAATAAGAGCTTTGGTTGTAGAATTGAGTGCGACGAGTAACGCTTTTTTTGAAAACTGCTTATAACCTCGCTAGAAAAGTATATAAGCGATTGTATATTTCTTTACGGTGAGCCCATGTGTGTTTTACTATCGTTTTTCGTCATACTGTTTGTGGTATAATAATTAAAAATGGTCTTGTGGGGTTGATATTGTGAAGAAAACGCTTGCGGTTTTATTAAGTATGGTATTTATTTTACTGGTAGCTTGTGGCTCTCTCGCAAAGCCTATCCTAACTATGCCAGATAGTAGTAAAGCAGATGGTTTTTTATCGCATTCATCATCTTTAAATGTTCCTTCTTCATTCGTTGAAAGCAGTAGGCTGGTTGAGACAGATCCTTTTGATAAGGAATACCCAATACCGGATCAGTTTCCTGCCATGCTTGACAGCGCAGCGATAGGGAACTTGTGGGCAGTAGAAGGCGTGAAATTACTATCGGAAGAGGTTCATGCACATACCATTGTTTTGCCAATCGGGTGGACCATAGATTCTAATAATTTTATTTTTGATGGTGCGGGGGTCTCAAGAGGTGCGGCTATTGGTTATATGGGGTTCTCGACCTTACAGAGCCTGTATAACTTCTGGGATCCAGTTATCACCCAAGATAACAGCCATATTTATGCAGAATTATTAGAAAGAACATTCTATGATAGTACAAAAAGAACAATAGATGGTGCTGAGTTTGATTACTCGATAGAAGGATCCAAAACCACCCAATATACAACAATGCCGGAAGGCTATCAGTATGAATACAGTTTTGGCGCTGATATTGTTGTGTCCTCTAGCCTTACCGCGGGTTTTGTGTTTTATTCCCACAATCAAGATTTGACGGATATGAATAACATTTTTTTGCCTATTGTTTTATCAAGTAGGTTGCTTTATTAATTGGCCACCACGCCCCGCCAGTGCGGGGCTATTTTATTGTTCGTTTATGCCGTCTATCCTTAATGTCATCGCAAAATTGTTGGATGCATGAGGTATAAAAGAATTATGCAGACGGGCAAAAAAATAATCACCTATGATGTTCGCCCAGAAATCTTTACAGATTTAGACGATAACAAGATAGACGATTATTTTTTTAATGGTATAAAAGTACCATTAATTATTGGTGCCGCTGACCGGACTTGAACCGGTACGAGAGTTTATTCTCGAGGGATTTTAAGTCCCTTGTGTCTGCCGATTCCACCACAGCGGCAAGTAACCTTTGTTATAATACAACAATGCATATTACAGTGTCAATGTATTTTTGCAATTTTTAAAATAAAAAATCGGCAGCCGGTCGGCTGCCGATTTGGCAACTCAATTACTTTTCTTCTGCCATGGCTCTGTCCAGCATAATTGCGGCAAAGTCAAGGGCGTTGTATAGGCCGTTTTTGACACTTTGTTTAAGAATACGGTCTTTAGGCGCAAGGGATGTATCGGTAGATAAAAGCATCAATATCATTTTATCGGGAGACTCTTCTCCGTTTTCTTCTTTCATCGACACAACCTGGATAAAAACAACATAAGGGTCGGCCATATCACCATAATACATCTCGTTTTTAGAGCGCACCAAGGGATGCCCCTTGTACACTAATTTTGCTTCAAATGCCATTCAGTTAGCTCCTTCCATTCATTCAAAATCACTCTTTAGGCTTGTAAGGGTATTGCTATTCAATCGGGCCAACAGGCACAACAACACAAGCCTGTGCAAGAAAAACAGGCACACAAAATTGTTTTACTTGGTAAGATAACTTTTTACAAGAGACTGTAAAATATCGTCACGGTCTACTTTTGTAATTTTTGCACGGGCACCTTCGTAAGTAGTGATGTAGGTGGGATCTTCTGAAAGAATGTAACCGACAATTTGATTGATTGGGTTATATCCTTTCTGGTTCAACGCGTCATACACCTCGGTAAGAATTAGGTGTATCTCCCGGTCTTTCTCATCGGCTACAGAAAAGATGGTAGTGGTCGGTTCGCTCATCGGGAATCCTCCTCTTGGTATGTACAAAAAGCGTACATGTATACAATCCATAAAATCCCATCTATATTATAGTACGAATAATGGGCAAATTCAAGGGGAAGCACCCTCGTGCTTCCCCAATTGTAAATTTGGTTTTAAATTTTACCCACGTAATGTAACATTTAATTTGCTTAATTTTTGCAAAATATTTTGTACAGAAGTCTCTGCGTCCGCGTCAGTAAGGGTAGAGGTAGAAGAGCGGTATACAAGGCTGTAAGCAAGGCTTTTTTTGCCTTCTCCCAGTTGGTTGCCGGTGTATATGTCAAAAAGCTTGTAGCTTTCCAGCAGGTTGCCGCCGGCGCTTTCAATGCAGGCCGCAATTTCGGCGGCAGGCACATCCATGTTTGCCACCAAGGCCAAATCTCGTGTAATGGCGGGGAACTTTGGCAACGGCTTGTATTGCGCTACACCACCGCGCGCCGCAAACAATACATCTAAAGAAATATCGGCGGCAACAATTTTGGCACGCATACCATAGTTATCGGCTACAGCGGGATGAATTTCTCCTGCACGGCCCAAAAGTACTTCTTCGCCATTCACCTTTAGGTAAAAGTCTGCGCTGCGTCCTGGGTGGTAGGTGCTGTCCTGCTGGGCACGGCGTACCGTATAGTGGCATACACCAACAGTTTCTAACAAGCCCTCTACAACGCCCTTAACGGCAGTATAGTCCCAATGCGCTCCGTAGGCCGCCAGCACAATTTTTTTGTTTTCGTAGGGCAGCAGTTCGGCATCACTGTTGGGGCGATACTCGGTAGCGGTTTCGTATAGGGCAGCTTCTTCGGCGCGTGCGGCCCAGTTGCGCGCCGCCACATCCAAAATGCTGGGCAGCGCAGTGGTGCGCATTAAAGAGGTTTCTTCGCCCAATGGGTTAGAGATGGTAACAGTATTGCGCAAAGGATCGCCGGCAGGCAGGTTAATCATATCAAAGCTGCGGGGGCTGTAAAAGCTAAAGGTTTCGCATTCCCAAAATCCATAGCCAACCATGGCGTTATTTATTTTTTCGTTAAAAATCTGCCGTTCAGACAATCGAGCGCTTACGGCACCGCTAAGGTTGGTAGAGGGGATTTGGTTGTAACCTACAAACCGGGCAACCTCCTCGGCAAGGTCGCAATCGCGGGCAACATCATAACGGGTGGTGGGGATAACAATATTTTCACCCTCGATAACAAAACCCAAAGGCTCAAGAATAGAAATGATTTTTTCTTTAGAAACCTCAATGCCCAAAAGCGTGGCAATTTCCTGCGGGCGTAGGGGAATGGTGCGCGGCTGGCGGGGGGCGGGGTAGTCGTCTAAAATGCCGCCAATAACATCACCGGCATCCAGCTCTACTACCAGTTCTAATGCGCGGCGCAGGGCAGGGCCGGCATTGTTGGGGTCTAAGCCCTTTTCAAAACGGCCGGAAGATTCTGTACGCAAACCCAGTTTGCGGGAGGCGGCGCGTACAGCGGGGCCATCAAAACAGGCGGATTCAAACACAACACGCTGGGTGGTTTCATATACGCCCGAAAATTCGCCCCCCATAATGCCTGCAATGGCAATGGGACCCTTTTCGTCTGCAATTACGGTTATGCTTTCGTCTAGGTTGCGCTCTACACCGTCCAATGTCATTATCTTTTCTTGGGGCAGCGCCTTGCGCACGGTAATTGCGGCTCCGTTTACGTACGCATAATCAAATGCATGCATTGGCTGGCCGTATTCCAGCATAACATAGTTGGTAATATCAACAATATTGTTAATGGGGCGCACGCCAGAAAGGCGCAGGCGCTTGCGCAGCCAGCGGGGGCTGGGCTTAATGCGCACATTTTCTACCATAGCGGCAGAATAGCGCAGGCACGAGTCGGCAGAGTTTATTTTTGCCTTTAAAAGCGGGGTTACATCTCCGGTGCCGGCAGGCAGTTTAGGAGAGGGAACAGTAAACGGAACACCAAATGTGGCGGCTGCTTCACGCGCCAAGCCCAAAACAGAGAGGCAATCGGGGCGGTTTGGGGTAATTTCAAATTCAAAAGCAATGTCATCAAGGCCCAATACTTTTATAGCGTCGGCACCCAAGGGGGCTTCTTCGTCCAAAACCATTATTCCGTCTTCTATTGCATTCGGAAAATCATGGGTGGTAAGCCCAAGTTCTAGCAGGCCGCACATCATCCCGTTCGAGGGTTCTCCGCGCAGTTTTCCGCGTTTAATTTCTACGCCGCCGGGCAGTTTTGCGCCGTGCAGCGCCACAGGGCAAAGGTCACCCTCTTTAAGGTTTTGAGCGCCGGTAACAATTTGCACGGTTTCGCTGCCCACATCTATTTGGCAAACCCAAAGATGATCTGAGTTTTGGTGGCGCTCCAACTTAACAACGCGGCCAATTACCACATTTTTAATCTTGTCGGCTTCGCACTCGTATTTTTCTACCTTAGAGCCGGTCATGGTCATTTTATCGGCAAATTCCTGCGCTGTGCAGGAAAAATCAGCATACTGCTGTGCCCACTTTAACGGAAGTATCATAAGTGGTTTCCTCCTTAAAACTGGCGCAAAAAGCGCAGGTCATTTTCGTATAAAAGGCGCATATCATCAATGTCGTAACGCATCAGGGTAATGCGCTCTAGTCCTGCGCCAAAGGCGAAACCAGAGTATACGGTTGGGTCTATGCCGCAATTTTCCAGTACTTTGGGGTGTACCATGCCGCAACCTAAAATTTCAATCCATCCCTCGCCCTTGCACATAGAGCATCCCTTGCCGCCGCATTTAAAGCAGGTCATATCTACCTCGGCCGATGGCTCGGTGTAAGCAAAGTGGTGGGGTCTAAAACGGGTTTTTGTGTCGGGGCCGTATAGCTTTTTAATAAAGGTATCCAGTGTGCCCTTTAAATCGGTAAAGGTAATGCCTTTATCCACAGCCAGCCCCTCAATTTGGTGAAAAATGGGGCTGTGTGTGGCGTCTGTTTCATCGCTGCGGTATACACGCCCCGGGCAAATGATGCGGATAGGGGGCTTTTGCTCTAACATGGTGCGTATTTGCATGGGGCTTGTTTGGGTACGCAGCAAAATATTTTCGGTAATATAAAAAGTGTCTTGTGTATCACGGGCGGGGTGGCTTTTGGGCATATTCAACATTTCAAAGTTGTATTTGTCATACTCCACTTCGGGGCCTTCTACGGTAGAAAAGCCCATTCCCAAAAAGATCTCTGTCAGCTCAGAAAGCACCTTGTGGAAGGGATGCAGGCCGCCCTGCAATGGGCGCTTGCCCGGCAGGGTAACATCAATTGTTTCGCTTGCAAGGCGCTGCTGCAGCACCTGTGCGGCTAAATCTGTGGAGCGGGCTTTTAGTAAACCCTCAATTTCGCCGCGCACCTCGTTTGCCAAAGCACCTATTATGGGGCGTTCCTCGGCAGTAAGGCCACCCATTTGTTTTAAAATAGCGGTAAGTTCTCCTTTTTTTCCAAGCAGGCGTATGCGCAGTTGTTCCAACTGGGCTTCATCCTGCGCGGCAGCAACCAAAGCACCGGCTTCGGCGCGTATTTGTGTCAACGCTTCTTTCATTGTTTACACTCCAATCTCACATCGTTTTGCGGCATAAAAAAACAGCCTCATCCCAAACAGGGACGAAGCTGAAAACTCCGCGGTACCACCCAAATTTTTGCCAATATAGTGGCAAACACCTTAAAGCACTGTTGTAATATGCCTTTGTCCTGTTAACGGAAGAACCCGTCCCTGCCTAATGGGCAACAATACCGTTCAGCAAAGCCACTCAAAAGAGAACTTCCCACCGTATTGCCTTAAAGTGCTTGCAGCCGTGGCACTTCTCTCTAAAAAGGGATATACAGGGTACTTTTCTTTGTCATCGTGTTTGAAACTGATTATAGCACGCTAAAACCGCTTTGACAAGAGAATATACGTTACCTATAATATCTTTAAATGGGTAAAGAATTGTGATGGGGTGTATGCCAATGCAAAAGAAACAAGCGGCACGTAAAAAAAATATTGTGTTTGTGCTTATAAGCATTTTTGTGCTGTTGGTGGCTATGCTGGGGCAACTGCCCCAAATGCTAAACAGCCAGGATGCTGTTTTTTATGATTCCACCTCGGATAATTTAATGAAAAGCGATTTACACTATATGCAGCAATATGGGGTAGATGGCCCCTTTGCGCGTTCTATTAAGGTACAAACAGAGCTATCTGGGCACAGTGCATTTCCCAACGCGGCAGAGCTTGCGGCATTTTTAGAAAGTGGACAGCCTTTACCCCAAAGTGACTATAATTGGTACATTAGCAATCTTTGTGTTCAAAGATATTTTTACCACACAATTTCTGTTTTTTCTCCATTTTCGCCCAGCGTAAATTATGATTTGCTGAAGGGGGTAAATGTTATATTGTTTGCGCTTGTGTTAACAGGCGTGCTTTTGTGGATTAAGCGCTATGCAGGCTTTATAACAGCTTATATCCTTGTATTTGTTTTGGCTCTGCTTTCGCCTATATTTACCGGGTTTTCTAGCAATTTATACTGGATGCCCTACATTTGGTTTGTACCCATGCTGGGGTCTGCTTTTGTTGTATGGATTAAAAAGAAGTTTGCAAATATTAAAAAATGGTACCTGCTTGCATTTGTTGTTTCGTTTGTAACCTGCCTTTTTTATCAACTGCATTATTTTGAGTATATGTCCAGCGCTATGATTGCTATGGTGCTGCCTTATATTGCAAGCGCCATAGAAGATGGAAATAAAAAAATAGTAGGGATAGTAAAAGCGGTTATTCTGCCCTCTATAGGCGCCTGCCTCTCTTTTGTGGTTGCTATGGGCGGCAAGGTAGCGTTGATGATGATGACATCTTACCCCGATAAGATTAACGGCGTTTCTCCACTGCAAAGTATCTTATATACCATAGGCGCACGTACGGGCAACGATGCTTTTGCAAATGACATGCTTGCCCCCGGGGCAGAGACTTCTTTATTAAGCATTTTAAAAGAAATGTTTAAAGCGCAGCCAATCAATGTGAGCAACTTGCTGTCGGTAAGTTTTTTGATGGTTGTTCTTGTTTTGTAGCGGCAACGGCGCTGCTTATTTGGCTGTGGAAAAAGCATACTATCTACAGTAATAAAATTGCAGCCCTGTATGTGGCTGCATGGGTTTCTTCTTTGGCACCGGTTTTTTGGTTTGTGGCGGCCCGCTTGCATGTGGCAGATCATTTAAAAATCGATTTGGTTGTGTGGTATATTCCTTTTGCTCCGCTGGTATTTGCATCTATTATTTCGCTTGCGGTTTTTATTTATAAAAGTGCATCTAATAAAAGCAACGTGCTCCAACATCAAAGCAACGATGGCAAAGAACTTGTAAACCAATAAATATACCAACTTTTCATTGATCCTATACAGCAAAATGTATGGGGTCAATTCTTGTTTTTTAAGATATAAAACAGTTTAAAATATACAATAAGTTTGGGGTATGATGCATTTTACCATCTAAAAAATGCATCATACCCCTTTTTTATATATTTTTTATATTGCATGTGTTATTATTTCGAAAGGTTAATTTGGAGGAATATGTATGAAGTTTACCATTGAACAGTCTTTGGAAAACAATGATGTGGAAATAACAATTAAGTGCAATATTATAGATGATAGGCTACAGCACATAATAGACCATATACGCCTATATTCATTTTCTGTACCGGCACAAAAGCGGGGTATAGAGCTGTTTGTACCCATGCAAAATGTTTTTTATTTTGAATCGGTGGATGAAAAATCGTTCCTTTATACAAAAGACGATACCTATGATATACAACTAAAGCTATACGAACTGGAAGAAATGCTGGGAAAAACAGGGTTTGTACGCATTAGTAAAAGTTGCATTGTAAATACGGCATATGTAAACCATGTGCGTTCTCTTTTAAACGGAAAATTTGAGGCAACCTTACAAAACGAAGAAAAGTTGATTGTAAACAGGCATTATGTGCCGGCCTTTAAACAAAAATTTGGAATTTAGCGTAAATAAACAAAGGTGAGGGAAAATGGAAAAGCTTAAACGATATGTAACTACCACCGGCTTATCTTTTACACTGGTGGTATTGCTGCAAAGCACGCTTGCCCTGTTTGGCTGGAGCAAGCCATTTGAGGCGGATGATTTACTGATGGTTTTTGCAATTACAGCTATTATATCGGCAATTTTGTATTTTTTAGAGCCACTTGTGGGGCATAACCTGCTTGTAATGATGGTAACACATCTGTTGGTGTTAGAATCGACAATTATATTGTTTGTGTTTTTTGTTTTCAAAATGCTTGAAGTAAATGCGCAAAACATTTTATCCCTGCTAATAACAGGTGTTGTTGTGTACCTGCCAATTACCGGATTTACATTGCTAAGAGACAAGCATGATGCCGATAAAATAAATAAAAAAATATTACAGAAGAGGGATAAAAAAGCCGATGAATAAAATTATCGAAATTTCAAATTTGAAAAAATCGTATGGAGATATAAAGGCTGTAAATGGAATTGATTTTTATGTAGAAGAAGCAAGCCTGTTTGCCTTTTTGGGTGTAAATGGAGCCGGGAAAAGCACAACAATTGATATGCTTTGTACCCATCTTACGCCCGATGGAGGGCAGGTTTTAATTGATGGAAAAGTGTTGGGCAAAGATGATGATAAAATACGCGCCCAAATAGGCATTGTTTTTCAGGACAATATACTGGATAAATTGCTGACAGTGCGCGAAAATATTGCCTGCCGAGGCGCTTTGTATGGCCTAAAAGGTAAAGAATTGAAAGAAGCGGTAGAAAAATCCGCTGAGGTTGCCGGTACGCAAGAATTTATAGATAGGCCCTATGGCAAGTTATCTGGCGGGCAGCGCCGCCGGGCCGACATTGCGCGCGCTTGTGAATACCCCCAAAATACTGTTTTTGGATGAGCCAACAACAGGGCTTGACCCCCAAACCCGGCAAAATGTATGGCAAACAATACGTGCCCTGCAAAAAGATACCGGCATGACGGTATTTCTTACAACGCACTATATGGAAGAAGCGGCAGATGCCGACTACATTACCATTATTCAAAAAGGGGAGATAAAGGCAAAGGGTACCCCGCTGGAACTAAAAAACCTTTACGCTAAAGATACGCTAAAGCTGGTTGCCAAAGATGCAGCCTTTATGAAGCAAAAGCTGCTGGACGCCCGCCACCAATTTATACAAGAAAACGGTCGCTTTGTTTTGCCGCTGGAAAATACTATGCAGTCTTTAGACCTGCTTGAAAAATACAAACAGGATATTAATGAATTTGAGGTGCTGCACGGCACCCTAGACGATGTATTTGTGCAAATATCAAGCGCAACAGGAGAAAAACTATGATTGCTTTGGCAAAAAGAAATGTAAAACTGTATTTTAGAGATAAATTGAGCGTGTTTTTTCGTTATTATCGGTTATTATACTTATCCTTTTGTATGCGCTTTTTTTGGGCAGCAGCCTAGAAAGATCTTTGGATGGTTTACCGGATGGCAACCTGTTAATAAGCAGTTGGCTTTTTTCGGGCACAATAACGGTGGCAACCCTTACCACGGCATTGGCGGCATACGACACCATGGTAAACGACAGGTTTTCTAGCCGCAGCAAAGACTTTACGGTTTCTCCCATCAAACGCAGCAGCCTAGCGGGCGGGTACATTCTTTCGGCGCTTTTTATAGGCATTGTTATGAGTGTGGTTACAGCGGTGGGTGCCCAGATTATTATGTTGGTTATGGGGGGCAGCCTGCTGCCGGTTACAGAGTGGATTAGGCTTATAGGCTATATAGTGCTGGCGGTATCTTTTGCGGCACCCTGCATGTTTTTTGTATGTTCTTTTCTTAAAACAAACGGCGCATTTTCTACATTAAGCACCTTGGTAGGTACTTTAATAGGCTTTCTTACAGGACTATACATGCCCATTGGAGAATTGCCTGCTATGGTACAGCCCATTGTTCGGTTTTTTCCGCCTTCGCACGCAGGTGTGTTAATAAGGGACGTACTGATGAAGGAATTTATACAAACTACATTTGCGGGTGCACCCGATGCGGTTGTAGAGGCCTTTAAGCTGGATATGGGCATTATATATAAGGTGGGAGATACAGAGATAACCCCGTTGATGAGTATTGGATATTTGCTGGCCTGTGCAGTTTTGTTTTTTGCATTATCGGTTTGGCGCGCAGGCAAAAAAGAAAAGTAAAACGTGATTTTTTAAAAAGCTCTGCCTTTGCGATAACGTTGCAAAGGCAGAGCTTTTTGCGTGTGACAGCGGATGGGCATTTTTGAAAAATAAAACATGAGTTTGGTAAAATGTCTTTGACAGGTACTTTTTTATTTTATGTATTTTTGCTATCCTGTTAGTAAAGGGAAGAGGAAGGGTGTGGACAAAAGGCGACAGAAGAGAAGTATATGCAGGATATAGAAGCGATTTTGTCTCACCGATACGACAATGGGGATGACTATTGGACAACTGCAGACAGATGCCTTATAAAAGGGGTTCCTTTTTCGGCATATACCAGTGTGCTTATGCTGTTAGAGCTGGGAATGGATGCCAAAGATCCTTTATTGCAAACAGTTGCCCAGATGTTTTGGGATGCGTGGCAAAAGGACGGTCGGTTTAAGTTATACCCGCAGGGGGGCATTTTGCCCTGCCACACAGCACTGGGCGCGCATTTGCTTTGCAAAATGGGAGAGGCGCAAGATGAAAGGATGCAAATAACGTTTAGGTATCTTTTAGAGTCTCAATACAAAGACGGCGGATGGCGGTGCAATAAATTTTCTTACGGGCGGGGGCCGGAGACCGAATATTCTAACCCGGGGCCTACGCTTACCATTTTAAATGCGTTTCGGTTTAGCTCTTTTATCAATAAAGAGCCAGCACTGGAAAAATCGGTGGAGTTTTTGCTATGGCATTGGACGGTTAAAAAACCGATTGGCCCCTGCCACTATGGGATAGGCAGTTTGTTTATGCAGGTGCAGTATCCTTTTGGCGGGTACAATTTGTTTGAGTATGTTTACGTGCTTTCTCATTACGAATACGCAAGAAAAGACAGCCGCTTTAAAGAAGCACTGGCTATGCTGCAAAGCAAATTGGTGGAGGATAAAATAATTGTGGAACGAGTGGTGCCAAAGCTGGCAAAACTGAATTTTTGCAAAAAAGGAAAAGTGAGTGACCTTGCCACCAAGCGGTACGAAGAAATTATAAAAAATATTGGCTGAAAGCAGTACATTACGGAGAAGCCTATTTGTTCAAATAAAAAATCCCTCTGCAATAGCACATGCAGGGGGATTTTTAAGCCTAAACTGGCTGATGTTTATAAAAGAAGCTTGGCTTTTTGGATGAGCTTATTGTACAGGTATACATCGTGCGGGTCGAAATTTTGATTGGTAAAGTAATTGGTGCCATACCACTTTACCCCAGAGTTTTCATCGGGCTTTGTTTTTAGCGGTTCGCTTTCGGCACATATAAGCAGATACGCTACCGATAGGTGCAGATGAGCGCTTACATAGCTACCGTTTTTTTGGTGCCCATAAACGGGAAGAATATCGACAGAGGCAATTTTGGGGCTGAGCGGGGTAAAGGCGGCAACGCCGGTTTCTTCACGAGCTTCTTTTAGGGCAACGCCCAATAAGTTACTGTCACCATCCGCATGGCCGCCCGTCCACGCCCAAGCATCCCGGATATTGTGGTGGATTAAAAGAACTTTGTCTAAGCTTGGGTTTAAAATGAAACCGGAACTGGTTATATGGGCAATTTTGTTTTTGCGGTATAAAACGGTATCTTTATTTTGATAGATAAAATTTAGGATAACCCCTTTGTCCTCTTCTTCTTGCGCATTAAAGGGGGTGTAATTTTTGAGTTCTGCTACAAAGTCCAATAGGGGAATCCTCCTTTTATGCGTTGATGGGGATAGGTTTTACCTAGTTTACACGCCCATGCTTTCATCTGTTATGTGCACAGGGATGCCGTTTAATTCTACCCCTTGCTCTGCACGGATTAAGATATATTTAGCGCCGTCGATTACACGGGTTTCTACCAAATTGCCATGCTCTGGCTTTACTTGTATGGTTACATTTGGGGTGGTAACCTCTATTTTTTTGGTGTCGATTATATTTTTGGGGCTTAGGTTTGTGTCAGCCCCAAAAGAAGCATCAAACTGCTCGCTAAAAGCGGCAACGGATTCTTCGGAGACACCGTTTGTTTCTAAAATATGGCGGATGGTATTTTTGGATACTTTAAGGGGTTCTTCTTCTTTGTTTTCTTTATGTTCTTCAATCATTTCTTGCAAATCGTCGTGAACTGCCTGCACCACATGCATACGGCAATCATCTGCCAAGGTATTGCCCAGCATTGTTTGAAACGTTTCTTTTTGCTCGGCTGCGGGCATGGGAAGCTCGCAGTGGAAGATGGTATCTACAAAGCTATCGTAGCTTTTGGCTGTATCGCGGGAATAGTAAAGTGTGCCATAAATATTGCTGCTGCGGTCGTCGAAAGCGGGGAACATAAACCCAAGCTCGGGCGGGGAAACAACCCAATCTGCCACACGGCTATGAAATTCGTTTTCGTACACAAAGTAGCTAAGGGCGGGTTTTGTTTGTTTTACAGGGCAAATGCTGCATAAAACATAAGAAAAAACTTCGGAAGAAGCGTCGTTTTGCTGTGCGCCGTCGAAAGAGCGATAGGGAATATCGTACACATCGTGAGCCAAAAGAATAACATAGTTATCTTCTAGGCGCACGGTTTGAATTACATACTGAAACAAGTCGTGAACCGCATCGTCGTTTTTTAAGGCGGAATCTTTTAGCGCCATTAAAAGCTTGTGCTCGTTGCTATCGGTTACCTGTTTGGTGGTAAACTCTATGTTAATCAGGTTTTTATCCAGTGTACCGGAGAGTGTTTTTTTGAGAATGGAAAGAAATTTTTCGGCCTCGTCCTCTGGCATTAGGGAAACGGGCTGATTAAATTCTGATACAATTTCTCCGTTTTCGTTTACATAGCACCCACGTATGGTAGAGATATTGCTTTTGTCTGGCTTATAGCGGCGGCGAATTTCTGAAACTTCTTTTTCGTTCATGAAATATCCTCTTTCGTTTGATGTTGTGCGGCGCCATGTAAAAAGCAATAAAACGAAAACAGGTATATTTTTACATATAGATGGCGCAATGCACTTTGCATATTTTACTCTACCAAAGCCGGTGCGTCAAACAGCTACATAAGAAAAACGGCCCTTTTACACACAGGTAAAAAGACCGTTTGTTTGGCGAAATAAGCCAAAGAATGATGCATGACAAATTTTAAAGCAACTGATTTAAAGCGTGCAAGGATAGATGGGATTTAGCCGAGGAATAGTTTAAGAGGACAGCTTCCAACTGCCGGCCTTTTGCTGCTCGTTCCACAATTGGCGGTACAAACCGTCTTGCTCGACCAACTGGGCATGGGTGCCAAGCTGGGATACCTCGCCTTTGTCCAGCACAATAATTTGATTGGCGTTTTGGATGCTGCGCAGGCGGTGGGCAATGATTACAACGGTTTTATCTTTTACCAATGCATCAATTGCCTGTTGAATCCACACTTCGTTTTGAGGGTCCAGGCTGGCGGTGGCTTCATCTAACAATACAATAGGGGCATTTTTTAAAAGGGCGCGCGCTATGGAAATTCTTTGCTTTTCGCCGCCGGAGAGGGTGTTGCCACCTTCGCCCACCATGGTTTTATAGCCATCGGGCAGTGCCATAATAAAATCGTGACAGGCGGCCTGCTTAGCAACAAAAGCCACTTCTTCATTGCTGGCAGCGGGGTTGCCCATACGAATGTTGTTTTCGATAGTATCGTGAAACAGATAAACATCTTGGAAAACAACGCTGATGTTTTCGAGCACATCATCGGCAGAAAGCTGCGTGACAGGAACGCCGCCGATTGAAATACTGCCGCTTTGCGCGTCCCAAAAGCGGGCAATAAGCCTTGTGATGGTGGATTTTCCGCTGCCGGAGGGGCCAATAAGCGCGGTAAGGCTTTTGGCGGGGATGTTTAGTGTGATATTGTGCAGAACCTGATTATTTCCATAGCCAAAGCTTACATTATCAAAGTTAATATTGGACGCAGTGGGGGCGGTGGCGGTTTTATTATAGGGGAGTTCTTTTTCTTCCATTACTTCTTTTATACGCCCGGCACAATGGTTTAAACGAGTAATGTTTACCAGCATCATCATTAAAGACATGATAGGGTTATAGATATTAAGAGCCAGCATGAGGAAGACAAACAGGGTGAGGGGTGCAAGTGAACCATTTAGCAGAAGAAATACCCCAAAGCCCATTACAACGGCAATGCCCGCATTTAAAATAGAGCGGGCGATCATCCCAACAGGAGCGGCAGCACTTTCCATAGAAATGCTTTTTTCTCGCATTTCATCACAGGAGGCCTGCAAAGACTGGTACATCTCGTCGGTTTGGTTAAAGGCCTTTAATGTTTGAATACCGCCCACATATTCTAAAATTTTTGCGGTGTTTTCTTGCTGCACATTTAATAAATCCAGGTTTTTATGGGTAAGTTGTTTGTAGGCTATTACTGCCAGTGGAATAGACAGGGGAATGACAGCGAGTGTTGCAAGCGTCATGCGCCAATCGAAAACCTGAGCCCTTCTCGAAAAAGTAGACATCAACCTCAACAAGCAACGAGATAGATATTACGTGCGAATTGGTTTGGCGC
>JBKEAM010000086.1:0-44477 GCA_047972265.1 Oscillospiraceae bacterium
CCACATTGCAAGCTCCAACGCTTGCTCTCCAAACAGGTACACCTTGGGGCCAAACTCAAAAAATGGTTTTTGAATGGTAAAGTTAGCTGCCATTTTTAAATCCTCGCCAATATGCTCTTTACAAATTCTGCCGCCTGTGGCAAAGCAATTTCGGGCTTATTCATGGTGCTGCACTCCATGGTTACATAGCCTTTATAGCCAATCTCTTTAAGGCTTTTAAAGCCAGCTTCCCAGTTAAGGCTGCCCTGCCCGGGCATTTTGCGGTTATTATCACCCAAATGAACGTGGCGGATGGAAGAGCCTATTTCTTTAATGGTATCGGGGATATTGGCTTCTTCTATAGACATATGGAAGAAGTCGGCCAGTACGCCGGTTTCGGCAAGGCCGGTTTTATCGGCCACGCGTTTACAATCTACAACGCTGTTCATGTAGGGGCTTTCGTAACGGTTAATTCCCTCTAGCAATACCAGGCCTTTTGTGCCTATTACCGGCTGTGTAATTTGGCGGTACTTTTGCAAAAAGGCCGCCTCTTGCTTATCATCCATTTGGCGGTAAATATCAAAAAGCGGCAGAGGGTCTTGCGGGCCGTACAGGTACTCAATCTCGGTTACTGCACCAAGCCTAGCGCACACTTCGGCCGCTTGGGTATACAGCTTTAGGGTGGCGGCTGCTTCTGCTTCGTTTTCGCTCATAAGCATACCGGCATCATTGGACATAAACAAAAACTCTGAGGGAACTACCCCTGTGTTTTCTTCAAGATGAAGAAGCTCTTGCAGTGTTTCTTCGCTCCAACTGGCATGGTCGGCAAAAACGGTCATACCGCTATAGCCCCATTTACGCAGGTTATGGGCCTTTTCTGTAAAGGTTTCACCCGGAACCATCTCGCTTGCACATGCTAATAACATAGTGTCCTCCTTTAAAAACAAGTGTATGCTCCATCAATTAAAAAGTCTGACCCGGTTGTAAAGCTGCTGGTATCGCCCGCTAGATATACCGCAATTGCTTGCAGTTCTTCTGGCTTGCCCATGCGGTGCAAGGGGCTTAGCTGGTTCCATTGGTCGATAAGTGGCACCAATGCCGGAGAGTTAAGGGTCATTTCTGTGGCAATATAGCCGGGGCTTATACTGTTTACCCGAACGCCGCGGGCAGCCCACTCGATAGCCATGGCCTTAACCATATGGATAACGCCCGCTTTAGAAGCGGCATAGGAGGCCTCGCGCTGGGGGATGTTAATGATGTGGCCTGACATGGAAGCGGTGCAGATGATGGAGCCCTTGCCCTGCTTTAACATTACCCGGCCCGCTGCCTGCGCGGTAAGAAAAGTACCGTTTAGGTTTACTTCTATAATCTTTTTCCAATCTTCGTAGCTATCGTCTTCTACCGCTACCTCGTTAGAAATACCGGCGTTGCAAAAGGCAATATCTAGGCTGCCAAATTTTTTCAAAATGGTATCTATCATGGCGTTAACCTGCTGGGGGCTGGTAATATCGGCTTTAATGGCAAGCATTTTATTGCCGTTTGCTTTTTCAATTTCGTCGCAGGTTTTTTGTGCTTCTTCAATATCCATATCTACAATGGCAATGTTTGCGCCGGCCTCTGCAACTGCCTGTGCAATGCTTTTGCCAATACCACGGGCACCGCCGGTAATAAAGGCGGTTTTGCCATCCAATCTCATTTTTTCTAAAATTCCCATTCTCAAAGAACCTCCAAATAATATATTTTGGGCGCACAAAACCATGAGGCATATTTTGGCGCCCCCGTGAACAACAATATAGAAAGCTGTGTATGTTTTAGCTTTGCTGTGCCTTTAAGCGCAGGGCATCTAACAATACAGCCACAAAGATGATAAGGCCGTTGATCATTTGTACATAGTAGCTGGAAACGCCCAGTATTTGCAGGCCTACCTGGATAACTGTTAGCAGCAATACGCCGCCCAGTACGCCCTGTACCTTGCCCTGCCCGCCGCTGCAAGCCACGCCGCCTATTACCGCTGCCGCGATATTGTTCATATCGTACGAGATGCCAAAGGTGGAGGTTACCGCGCCTGTATAAGCCGAGAGAAGAAAGCCCGCAAGACCTGCCAGCAACCCGCTGCACGCAAAGGCCATAATGGTAACACGGTCTACCTTAATGCCCGATACCCGCGCCGCCTGCGCATTGCCGCCCACCGCGTACAAGCTGCGGCCAAAGGGGGTCCAGTTCCACACTATATACACAACCACAAACACAAGCACCAGCATTAGCGGTAATACCGGGATAGGCCCAATGCTGCCTTGCCCAAACCATTTGTAAGAATCGGGCAGGTCTGTAATAGCGCGGCCGGAGGTGATTGCCAAAAACGCCCCCAATAGGGTTAGCTTAACCGCCAATGTTTCGATAAGAGGTACCGCTTTTAGCTTGGCAATTAAAACACCGTTCATGGTGCCAATGGCGCAGCCAACAACCAAGATAACCAAAATAGCCAGCGGGATTGGAGCGCCCGCTTTAACCAATAAAAGCCCGCAGGTGGCCGAAAAGCTCATTACGCCCAGCAGAGAAAGATCGATATAGCCAAGCATGATGGCAAAAGACTGTGCAAAGGATAAAATGCCCAGTACAGCGGCCTGCGTGATTACATTGCGAAGAATAACCGGAGAAAAAAAGCGTGGGTCCATAACACCAATAACAACAATGGTAATAACCAACAAGATCCAAACAATGTTATTAAGCAGCATTGTTTTGGTAACCAATTTATTTGCGCCTTTTACTTTTTGCATGTTTAAAAACCCTCCCAGCCCATCAAGCTGAAGCCGCAGCAATTTGCTGCGCCTGTATTTTAACTTCGTCCCGTATCTGAATGATATCCTCGTGGGTTAGGCCGTCACTGGGGATATCCCTCATCAACATTCCATCCTGGAAGAAAAGTATCCGGTCAACAACACGAATAAGCTCGTCAAAGTCGTTGGTTAAATACAGGATGCTGGTCTTCTTTTCGACAGACAGTTTATCTACATTTTCGATAATTTCTTCGCGGCTTTTAATATCAATGCCGATGGTGGGTTCGTCCATCATAAGCACACAAGGGGCCGAGCTAATGGTTTTGGCTACCACTACCTTTTGCTGATTGCCGCCTGACAAACTGCTTAATTTATCAAAAATGCCGTTTGCCTTAACATTAAGCAGGCTAAAATAGTGCTGCGCCATCTGCTTTGCTTTGGCTTTATTTACAAACCCCAGTTTTGTTTTAAGTTTATTGTTTAGCAGCGGAATGCTGATGTTGTCTACAATAGACATTAGGCCAACAATGCCCTCTTTGTGCCTATCGTAAGAAAGATACGCAACGCCGCTTGCCATTGCATCGGCCGGGGTTACAGAGCGCTTGGTTTCTTTGCCGTTTACGGTAATTACACCCGATTCCATTTTATCCAGCCCAAAAATGGTGCGGCACAACTCTCTTGCGCCAGAGCTGGGGAACCCAACAATGCCTGTAATTTCACCCTCGTGCAATTTTAAAGAAACATTTTGCAAAATGGGGCCGCATACGTCTTTGCACTCCAGCACCACTTTTTTATCGCCCTTTGCGGGTTTGGTGCGGGTGGCAAACTCTACATCTTCGCCCGTAATTAATTTTGCAAGGTACTCTTCGTTAAAGCCGCCCTCGCTGGCACCAGAGAAAGACATACCGTCACGTATTACCGTTACCTCGTCCGAAAGTTCTACAACCTCTTGCAGGTAATGGCTTATAAAAATAAACGAGGTGCCTTTTTCTTTAAGCTCATTTACAAAGGTAAACAACTCTTGCCGCTCGTTAGAGGGGAGCGCCGTGGTGGGCTCATCTAAAATAATCAATTTAGCGCCGCCGTGCATGGCCCTTATAATGTTTACCTTGCGCTGCTCTACACCGTTTAAAGATTTAACCAGTGTTTTTGTGTTTACATCCATGCCATAACGCGCAAGCTCCTGCGCGGCTTCTTTGTGTAGGCGTTTCCAATCTACGCCGCCCAGTTTGTTTTTGGGCCAAACACCCATAGAAATATTTTCGCCAACTGTAAGGTTTGGTACAATGCTGGCATGCTGCGGTACAATTTTAATGCCCATCTCTTGCCGTTGGTTTACGGTATACTGGGCAATGTCTTTGCCCTCCAGCAGCACGCTGCCGCTGTTTTGCTTGTAAATGCCTGCAATAATGTTTACAACAGTAGATTTACCGGCACCGTTGCGCCCCAAAAGAGAATGTATTTTGCCTTTGGAAATTGTGAAGTTTACATCTTTTAACGCTTGTGTTGCTCCAAAGCTTTTGCTTACATGCTCTACCGATAAAAGTATCTCACCCATGACTTACACATTCCTTTACTTTTCATTGTGTTTGCACAATGTAAGTCTCCCTTTCTGTTTGCCGCGGGGCCCATAGCGGGCCCCGCAGCCAACATACTTACGTTACAATTACAGCCTGCCTTCGGCCATTAGTGCCTGTACGCCCCAGTGTGCTTCTTCGGTTGCGTTAGAGGCATCCATTACATATGGAGGTACCATAAGAACCGGGCCGCGGTCAGAATCGCTGAACTCGGCGGTTTTCCAGTAAAAATCTTCGTTGGTATAGGTGCCGCTGGTGGGCACTTCTTCGCCCTTAAAGATATAATTTACCAGTAGGTCTACTGCCATGGGGCCGTAAGCATAGGCGTCTTCTACAACAATGCCGTCGTAGTAGCCATCTATAAGACCCACAACTGCATCCGGCTCGCCATCGCCTGTTACAAATATTACGTGGCCGTCTTCGCCAACCTTTTTCCACATATCGGCAATTTTAAGGGCTTCTGCGCAGCCAAGGCCGGGGGCGTCGGACGGGCAGGTTACAGCGTCAATTTCTTTGTTGTACTGTGCAATAACGTTTGTTAACGCCTCTTGGCTTTTGGTTTGTTCGCCATCGCCCGGTACTTCGATGTATTCAATATCCGGGTACTGGGCCATAACATCATCAAAACCCTCTTTACGCAGGCGCCAGCTTTCGCTGCTCATAGCGCCGTATACGTTTACCACACGCCCCTGCGGAGAACCATATTTTTCTGTCAGTTTTTCTACAATCAGCTCGGCGGCCATTTTGCCGTTGCCGTAGTTATCGTAAGCAACAATGGCGTCTACCACAGCGGTAGAGGCGGGGTTATCTACCATAACAACGGGTATGCCAGATTCAACAGCTGCTGTAGCAGCATCGTTAAGGGCATCAGAGTCTACCGCGTTTGCAATAATACCAGCGGGTTTTTTGGCAATAAAGTTTTGCATCTGGTTGTTTTGCAGGGTAGAGTCGTTATTGCTATTGGCAGATTCGAAAACGTAACCGTTGCTTTCTACCGATTTTTTAACGCCTTCTTCCAAAGCTACATGGAAAAACTGATCCATGGTTTTTTGGGTGTAAACAATTACGTTAGAGCCATTGCCCGATCCAGCGTTGCCAGTTGTGCTTTGCCCAGAGGTGGAGCCTGTGTTGGCACAGCCAACCAGCACAGAAGTAAGAATTGTGGCAGCCAAGAGAACGCACGCAAACTTTTTCATAAATTTCACCTTTCTAAACTTTAATTGTGCAGCTTCTTCCCAAAATAACAACGTTGTTATAACTTCGCGAGGGGGTTTCTATTTCCAACGTTGTTATTATCTTGCGCTATGCATAGTCAACTTGTCAATATAAATTAATAATTTAACGATTTTTTGTATTTATCCTACAAAAAACCAACCATTCTTTTGGTTATCCCGTAGAATGCCGGTTTGCAAATTTTGTCATTTCAGCCAATTACAACGTTGTAAATTGGTTGATGTTGCTATTTTGCCTTATAGTTAATTGACAACGTTGTAATTTCCATATATGATAAAAGTAAAAACTGTTTAGGACGCGTGCAAATATGAGCAACATCGTTAAAAAGGTTACAATAAAATCTATTGCCGAGGAGCTTGGCATTTCCTTCTCCACTGTGTCAAAATCCCTTAACGGAAGCTCTTTGGTTAAAATGGAGACCCGTGAAATGGTTTTGCAAAAGGCAAAAGACATGGGGTACGCGCCAAACCTTTTGGCCCGCGGTTTGCGCACCAACTCTATTAAAACAATTGCGGTTATTTTTAACGATATAGAAAACCCTGTGCTTACCTATATATTTAAAACAATTTCTGTAACCATGGCAGAGCATGGCTACACCACAATGATATTTGACTCTCAGTTTGAAAAAAAGTCGGAATACACAACGGTGCAGTCTGTAATATCGCGCATGCCGGATTTTGTAATTATTGCCCCCTCTACCAACGATTACAGCAATGTAGACCTGTTGTTGTCTCATTTAGACAATGTAATTGTATTTGATACAAAGCGTTTGGAGCTAGACACCCATTTTGTGGATGTTGATTACAGCTATGGCGGGTACCTTGCAGCCAGCGAGCTATTATCTAAGGGGCACAGAGATATTTTAATTATTACCGAGCCGCTAGATTACCCCTACAGCACCCAGTATGTGGCGGGTATACGCAAGGCGTATGAGGAATACAACGTACCCTTTAAAGATGACTATATGCAGTTTGCACATTCTTCTATGGAGAGCGCCTGCTCGATTATTCTTTCTCTTTGGGACCAAAAGGAGCATAAGTTTAAGCTGCCCTTTACCGCCACCATGTGTTTTGGCGATAATTTTGCGCTGGGCGTGTACAAAGCGGCTGCGCAATTGGGGCTTTCGGTGCCGGATGATATCAGTGTAATAGGGTTTGACGACAACGATATTTGCGAATTTACCAGCCCTCCCCTGCACTCTGTACATCTGCCAAAAGAGAAAATGGCCTATAGCTGCCTGGAAATACTTAAAAATGACCTGCTGGACGGCAAGCCATCAAACGGATTTTATTCGCTTTCTCCGCATCTTGTAAGCAGAAAATCTGTTAAAGCGATATATTAAACTGGATAAAGGAGCTGCACACCATGGGGATTATTGCCATTGACCTGGGCACCACAAACATTAAGGTTGCCGCGTATACCAGCACACTGCAAGAGGTAGGCATTGAGAGCCACAATGTAGAGTATATGCGCGACAAAGGATTTGTTGAGTTTGACGCAGAGGTTTACTTTAACAGCATTGTATCCCTTATAAAAAAATGCTGCGCCATACCCGGCTTTGCAGCCGAAAAGACACAGCTGGTGCTTACCGGGCAGGCCGAATCTTTGGTGGTGGTAGACAGCGAGGGCAAGCCCCTGCGCAACGGCATTTCTTGGCTGGATATGCGCTCTGACGCAGAATGCCAAGAGCTTGCGGCCCACTTTGACAGCGAAACATGCTATAAAATAACAGGGCAGCCCGAGATTATACCCACCTGGCCGCTTACCAAAATATTGTGGCTAAAGCACAATGAGCCGCAATTGTTTGGCAGTGTTGGAAAGTTTTTGCTGGTAAAAGACTATATCTTGTACAGGCTAACCGGGCAGTATGTTGGTGAACATTCTATTTACCCGTTTTCTCACTATTTTGATGTTGTAAAAAAAGAATACTGGATGGAGCCGCTGGAATACTGCGGCGTTAACGCCAGCCAGCTGCCCCGCCTTGTAAAGCCGTGCAGCATAGTGGGTGATATTTTACCCGAGGTATTACAGCAAACCGGGCTTGCCGCTGGCAGCCGTGCCAACGCAGGCACGCTAGACCATTTTGCCGGTATGATAGGCACCGGAAACGTGGAGCTTGGCCTTGTAAGCGAATCGGCCGGGACGGTATCTTCTATTGCTACTTTTGTAGAAACGCCATTTTCCTCGCCCGCCCGCATACCGCTGTACTGCGGCCCCTTTGATAACAGCTATATTTACCTGCCTGTGTGCGAATCTGGCGGGATTAGCCTTGAATGGTTTCAAAAACAATTTCTTACAGATGTATCTTTTAAAGATATAGATGTACAATGTGCCGCAAAAGAGGTTGACCCAAAGCTTACCTTTTTGCCCTACCTTACCGGCGTTAACCCGCCTGAATTTGACCCCAACGCAACCGGCGTTTTTTACGGTGCCAATGTAGCGCACGACCGGTACAATTTTGCCCTTGCCATTATGTACGGGGTTGCCTCGCTGCTGCGCAAAAACATAGATTATTTTAGAGAATCTGGCATTGTGGTAGAAAAGATTATTTCTACCGGCGGCGGAGCTAAATCTGCCTTATGGACACAGATAAAAGCCGATATATGCAATGTGCCTGTTTTTATCCCCAAAAACCACGAAGCCCCCTGCCTTGGCGCTGCCATTATAGGCGCCGTAACAGAGGGAACGTTTAAAGATTATGCATCGGCAATTGCCGCCAGCGTTGTGCTGGATAAAGAATTTACCCCAAACCCAAACCACGAGATATACGAGAAAAAGTATAAGCTGTTTAAAAAGATATACGACGCGCTTACCCCTGTGTTTGGAGCAGAAGAGTAAGGGAACGGTTTGTGGAAGAGGCTAACGTATAAAGCATTTATACGTAAAACCGACAACACAGCTTTTGTGCAGTGAAGCGCTTACACCTTGCCACGTACGCCCCGCCTTGCTTGTTGTTTTGGTGCACTATAAGGTATACTAAAATGATCACCTGCGTAAAATAAGCAGGTGATCATTTGATTTTTGAGATAGCAAACGGACGGAGGAACTACAAATTTTAGGTATTTATTTTAGCGGAACGGGAAACTCAAAATATTGTATTGAAACCTTTGTCCATCAATACGATGCAAACTGCACCGCCCTATCGATTGAAGCAGAAAATATTTTTACCGAGATTGCAAAGCACGATACTCTTGTTTTGGGGTATCCCATTTATTTTAGCAATGCCCCTAAAATTGTGCAGGATTTTATCCGTGATAACAGGGAGTGCTTTGCAGATAAAAAAATATTTATCATTGCTACAATGGGCCTGTTTAGTGGCGATGGCACGGGCTGCACCGCCCGATTGCTGGCAAAATGCAATGCCAAAATTATTGGCGGATTGCATTTAAAAATGCCTGATTGCATTGGCGATGAAAAAATATTAAAAAAGACCGCCGAGGCCAACAAGCAAATTGTTTTACAGGCGGAAGATAAAATTGCTTTTTCTGTGCAGCGGCTAAAAGCCGGCAAGCCCACTACCGAAGGACTAAACATTTTTTACCATATTGCCGGGCTTTTGGGGCAAAGGCTTTGGTTTTATAAAAAAACCACCTCTTACAAAAGCAAGCCAAATGTTAATAGAGAAAAATGCATTGGCTGCGGGCTTTGCGCTAAGCTGTGCCCAATGAAGAATATAACTATAGAGAATAAAAAGGCTGTTTCGCATAATAAATGCACCTTGTGTTACCGTTGTTTTAGCCACTGCCCTACCCAAGCCTTAACCATTTTGGGCAAGCGTGTATATGAACAATGGCTGTTTGAAAAAGATAGTTAGCTGGCGTAATAAGAAGCAGAGCCCCCCAGCCGTTTATAGACGGCTGGGGGGTAGATATACAAAGAATTTACCCAAAACGCAAACCATGAGAGAATCGAGAAAAATATAAGCCGTTTAAAAAGACATATGATGTACTTGCCACTGCGTTTGAAGCGCAAGAGTAAGGGTGCTAGATTTAGGGTGTGATTGTTGTTAGATGCTCATAAATAATTCTTCAAATTATCTACTTTTAGAAAAACATTTATATGATATCCCATAAGCATCTTTTGAAACTTTATGATTAAACTTTAAGCAGTACTTTTATTGGTTCAAATTTAATTATTTTTTAATTCCTCCAAAATAGAAGTTAAACTTTCTCGCAAAAGATCAATATTATGTTGCTTCATTTTCACATTGTATGTTTTATCCAGCCTAGCCAAAAGTAATTCAATGTTCTCTATATCTCCAGCATAGTACTCACTAATATTTGAAACATAATAGACACTTGCAACACTTCTTCTAAATTCACTTAGATCCCTAACTGATGAACGATTTATTGCATCGAAACATTTTTCAACATCAATATGCTGAAAAAATCCACGTCCAATAAGTATAGCATCTTTGATTTTGCCACAATAACTAGAGAAAGCCTCACCCCAGCCAACACCGTGATCAAAAATAGTATTAATTGTATCTTCTTTTTCTTGTTTTTTACTTTTCTTTTCCAAATCCTGTAGTTCTTTAAGTGTTGCCTGATATTCCTCTACATATTTATCGTTCTCTACTATAATAGATTCTTCCATTGTTTCGATAGAAATTCCCGATATAATATTTTTCTTCATCATTTCAACATATTCATCAATCGGCTTTGTCTCAAATCCAAAGCCTTTAAGTTTGTATAGCAAAGATAAAATCCAGCGATATGAATTCCCTTCATATTGCCCAGCACAAAAGTTCAAGAAAAGTGTATTCAACTGCTTTTCTATATTATCATCCTCCATCTCCCAATAATATCGCAAAATATTGGTTGGATCATTAAGATGAGCTTCTTGGCGAACAAACTCTTTACAATACGCTACAAGTATATTTTTGATTTTTTGAGAATCGTAAATCCCATAGTATATATAATCATGGATGAATTTGAAGGAAATAAAATAGTTTGATAAACTAAATATATTAGAAAGACTAATCTGACCTAATTCACTGTCTTTATTCAACTTATAAGCAGGGCTGCCGTTTTTATATGTGATTGCCACTTTAAGAACTGCTTCAAGCAAAGTAAGTGACATTTTATCGCGAATATTTTTATCGATTTTTCGAGGATAATTGTCGCTGATTTTTAAGAAAAACAATAATGAAAATTGCAGTGTTCTTAAGTTAAAATGATTTGCCTGATTCATTGCCTTGCAAA
This sequence comes from Oscillospiraceae bacterium, assembly GCA_047972265.1. Taxonomy (GTDB): domain Bacteria; phylum Bacillota; class Clostridia; order Oscillospirales; family Ruminococcaceae; genus JAAYCI01. The sequence continues at coordinate 10,771 of JBKEAM010000086.1, forward strand.
TTACTTCAATATATTGTTCTTTGGAATCTCGAATATAAGGGATGCCACTTAATATTTTTTCAAATAATACAGGAACTACGTTACTAAGCGTAGGTCTGTAGACAATTGTTTGTCCGATTAGTTTTTCTTTCACTTGCAAGTAAAACGTATCTTTTTCAGCCAACAGTTCACTACGATTTTTAATCTCATCTAAATCCGGTTTTTTCTGCCGACCATTTTGCACATTTCTAAGAATACCTGGTTTGTATTCAGGCCATGCTATTCCATCCTGAGCTGCAACTAAATATTTCAATTGATTATCACTGATTAATTTTACAGATCCAATTTCACTTTCGTTCGCAATAATCAAAACTTTGGCATTGTTTTGTTCCAAGAAATGATTTACAAACCCAAGCACTTCATTTATTGGCATTGAGCAACGTTCAAGGTCATCAAAAATAAAATAGTGTTCTGCGTAGTTGACAAAGGGCGACAACGCCCTTGAATCCAAACCTTTAAATACTTTAATCCCCATTTTGCTTTCTAACAAATCAGCCAAAACACCAGCGCCCCCACAATAAATGGAAGGGTCTTCTTTCCTTTACCTAGACGAGACTCAATAACCGATGAATAGGTTAATCTCGCTATTTCCTCGGTAGATTTTAGTCCATATAAAGACACATAAATTGGTTTGCGTTTAATTTGTGATTTTTCTTCAAGTGCAGGAAATAAAACTTGTTTGATAAAATAAGTTTTACCACTACCCCAGCCTCCATTTATCATAATTGCATAATTGTAAATATCTAATGTAAGGTAGTCATTCACTATCGTAATGATTTGCTCGTTATTTAAAAATTCCAAACATTTCCCCCTACGTCAAAGGTATTTCTTCGTTATTTAAGTCATAGTATTTTTCTAAATTGATTTCAGCCAGAGCAGCCGGTTATCAATCAAAAAAATAGTTTTTTCTATTTGCAGTATCGGCAGAATTCTTTTACAAAGCCAATTACTTGGCGAACGGCTTTGTAAAATATAACCCGCCAAAAATAATTTTGGCGGGTTTGGTACGCCAAGAGGGGCTCGAACCCCCGACCCCCTGCTTAGAAGGCAGGTGCTCTATCCTGCTGAGCTATTGGCGCGTACAGATATTGAGTTTTTGCCCGTGCCATACAGCATATGCTTTACCGGTTTTTACAACCACAGCAGCAGTACAGGCCAAGTTATTTTACCGCAGGGCGGGATATAAAGTCAAGCAAATATGGGTACCCGGCAGCAATTTTAGACAATGCCATTTATTTACCCCACAGTAAAAGCCCCTGCTCCCCTGCGCAAAACAACAGTACAGGCAACAAACAATTGCACCCCTGCTTGCCTTACCAAAGTGCACGACCTATAGCGCAAAATTTGTTAGAGCAACAGGCACACTGTATATATGCCCATACTTACGGCAACACTGCGCCTTTTGCTGCCGTACAATGCACCGCCCACAAAAGGATTGCCTTTGGTAAAACGTATGCAGGCGGCATCTTTTTATTTAAGGTAAAAAACTTCTTTTAGCATGGGCTGGGCGCCTGTTACAGGGTCCATTTCCATTACCATTACGTCTTTCATGTACTCATTCCATTTATCTACAATGGGGCTTTTGGCCTGCGTTTCGGCCGCATAGTCTATGCCCTGCTCACACTCATAATAGCCAAACAGTTCATCGCCCGTAAGCCAAATAGAATAGTTGCCAATGCCTGCGCTTTTAAGCAGTTCTTTTAGCTCGGGCCAAATTTCGTCGTGCCGTTTTTTATACTCGGCATGCTGCCCCGGCAGCACCCGCGCTTTCCATGCGTAACGTTCCATATACATTTCTCCTTTTAAAAAGCCTAATAGTTGTTTTGGAATGGCACCAATGTAACCCAAATTCCCTTTAATACAGCATACAAAACAGCAAGCTATTTACTGCTCCAACTGCTCCACATACTCGGTAGGCCAAATGCCAACAATTTTTTTGAATGTTTTAGAAAAATAGTACTGGTCGGCATAGCCAACCTCCAGTGCTACCTCTTTTATACGCACCTTGCGGTCTTCACGCATCATGGTTTGCGCCAGCTCTATCCTAAACTGGTTGGTATACTCCGAGATAGAAAGGCCAAAATACTCCTTAAATTTTTTAGAGATTTGCGCCGCCGGTATTTTAAATTCATCGGCCAGTTCTCTATTGCCAATAGAAGCTTTATAGTTGGCGCGCAGGTACTCTGCAATGGCTTCGCTAAGGGTATTTTCTTCTTCGGCGCCCACCGTTACATCGGTTTGGCTCCACTCGTACAGCACATCAGCCAGTTCTTGCCCAAACTGTGCGGGCGTTTCGGCATGGGAAACACAAAATTGCACCTCTGCCTTTAAATCGCCTATTTGCGCAAGGGTAAGCACCTCGCCAAAGCACCCTACAATCAGCTTTTCCAACAAAGAAAGTACCCTAAACTGGGTAACCGGCTGCGCTTTTAGCAGGCTGCCAAGCTGTGCGCACACAGCCAGTATTTCCTCGCGGCTGCGTGTCTTAACCGCCAGCAGCATGGCACGGTTCCAATCGGTAAAATCGGGCTGTTGGTTTTTTTGCTGGGGGGTGCTTGCCCACAAAACGGCACTGTGAAACAGGCACACCTGCCTGCGCAGCAGTTGCCGCAGGGCGGCGTACTCGGCAGCCATTTGGCCTAGCGGCACAAGCTGCTGCCCCACCATAATGGTAATGGGCACCGACGAAGCCGACTGAAGCGAATTAAACAGCCTTTGCGCCACGTTTTGGGCTTTTTCTAGGTTTTGGCACTCAAACAAAACAACCTTTTCTGCCAGGCTGCGCCCGGGCACCACCAGCGCAATATCATCCGGCTGCAACAGGGTGGCAAGGTATTTTTCTACCGTGGGGGCGTTGCGCATACGGTTTTGGGGCAGGCCCATTTCATCAGAAGAAAGCGGAAAAGCCCCCTCGCAATACAGCAGCATTTGCATATGGCGGGTTTCAAAATGGGCGGTGTCTTGCTGCACCCCCACCACCATTTGCCGCACCATATGGCGCAGTTCTTCTATTCTGCTTTTGCGCACCTCGTTGCTTACTTCTTCCAGCACCTCGTACAAGCCTTCGCGCGAGATGGGTTTAAGCAGGTAGCTTTTTACCCCGTAGCGTATGGCGGTGCGGGCAAACTCAAACTCCTGAAAGCCGCTGATGATAACCATAGTGGTTGCGGGGTAATCCTCGTGCAGGTGTTTTGCCAAATCCAGCCCGCCCATTATGGGCATTTTAATATCAGAAAAAACAAGGTCTACCGGGTGCTTGCGCAAATACTCTAGTGCACGCTCCCCGTTTATGGCGGTATGTACTATTTCTATCCAACTTCTGTACTCGCTTAAAAGAGTGCAAATGCTTTTGAGGATTGGGGGTTCGTCTTCTACCACCATTACCCGCAGCATAACATCCCTCCTTTTTGCGTTTATGGTTTATTCGGTTATAGTAGGTTGTTCCAGCACTATTATTTTTACAATGGCACCCTGCGGCCGGGCCGACAGTATCTCGCACCGCACCTGCTGCTTTGTAATAAGTTTTAGCCGCAATACCGAGCTGATAAGCCCCAACCCGCCAATTTGCATATTGCTAAGGTCTTGATACTGCGCTTGATTAGAGCGCTCCATTACTTCAGCGCGCTGCTCTTCGGCAAAGCCGCTGCCGTTATCCTCTACCTCTATGCTCCAGCCCTCGGTTTCTTTTTGCACACGGATTGCCAGCTTATAGGGCGGCTCCATATTGGCAAAGGGATGGGTAAAGGCGTTTTCGCAAATGGGCTGTATTACCAGTTTGGGGATTACCTTATCTTCAAGGACTGGGTCTGCGTAAATTTCGTACTGGAACATATAGTCGTACCGGGCTTTCATCAGTTCCAGATACTCACGGGTGTGCATCAGTTCTTCGGCCACGGTGGCTGTACCCTTTGCGTAAGACGAAGAATACCGCAGCATGCCCGAAAGGTTGCCGCAAATGGCAACAATTGTTTCGCTTTTGCCCTCCAGCGCCACGGCATTGATAACGCTGAGCACATTGTATAAAAAGTGGGGGTTCATTTGCGCCTGCATGGCCAGTAAAAAGCTTTTCTTCTCTTGATCCATAGAAAAAGAGAGGCTGTCTATTACCTGATTAAAGGCCGTTTGCAAAGACACAATTTCGTCTACCTTGGTATTGATAATGGGGATGGGCTTTGGCTGGGCAATTTCTATCTGCCGTACCTCCCGCGTAAGGGTGGTAAGCGGCTTTGCAATGCGTGTTGCTATGAGGTTGATAACTACCAGCATTACAAGGGTAAGCACCAGCCACGCCGCCACCAGTATTTGCCCCAGTTGCACCTTTGTGGTGCGCATTACACCGGGAGACTCAAGCAGTTCTACTTTCCAGCCGTAAATGTCGGACACGGCCTCTGCCACCACTTCGTCCTCGGGACGCTGCTGGCGCAGTACGGGGTCACCGTCTTGGTCGTAAATATTGGTAAGGGGCGCGCCCTGCTCCGAAACATCCAGATACTCCTCCAACACCCGGATGTTTTGCTGCACCTCTACAATGCCCACCACATCGCGGGAGTAGGGGTTCATGATAGGACGCAAAAGAGAAATATAGCTGGATTGATAATAGTCGCTCCACGCATCCTGCCCAGCCGGCAACAGGATAAAGTCCGGCGCGTCCTCGGCGCGAAACATCTCCATTAGCTGGGCGGGGTCACGCTGCTGCAATACCCCTTCCACCATAGATTTATCTACAATGGTACCGGTAGAAATATAGTCGCCCTTATCGTTGTAAGCCGCCAGGCGCCATACCGGCGCAATGCCACGGTTAATGCCTTTAAGCAGGCTGGCGGTTTCGATATCCGTCATAACATTTACGGTAAAATAGTTGCCGGGGTCGTTTTCTTCCCGGCGGGCCGAAAACACATTGATAAGCTTTTGGTCTGCCATTGCCTTATAGGCAACGTCATCCATTTCTCCCACAAACTTTTCTACCTGTTTTAAGGGCTGGTTTACAAGCAGCTGGCGGGTTAGCACCGCCCGTTCAGACTCTCCGCTTGCCAGCACAAAATACACTATGGTAAGCACAATGCCCAGCAGCAAACTAAAAACAACGGTATAAGACCAAACCATTTTGTACAAAAACTGGTCTCTGCGCTTATGCTTCATGCGTTTTCCACCCAACACCGTATAAAAATGCACAACGGCTTATATTTTAAGTTGATTTATACCCTTTTACCCTGCGGCAATAAAACAAAGGTTTTACGCTTTATTATTCTTTTATTTTAGTATACCGCACATCTTAAAAAAGGCAAAATCCGTCGGGCGCCAAAGCGCCCGACGGTGTGCATATTTTATGCGTATCAATAAAGCTTTTGCTTAGTAGATAACTTTCCACTCGGCAATGTTGTCTTTATCGAATTTGAAGGGATCGCCCATCAAAACTTCGGTGCCGCCGTCGGCATCTAAGGTGATGGCCATTTCGCCCATGGTGCCAGCGGTAAAGCTTTCGCCGTCAGCGCCGGTGATGGTGCCGTCTACCAAAGAGTTTCCTGCAAAGGCAGCCAGGTAGCCAAGATCTTCAGGGTTCCACAGGTACATCCAGGGGCAAACGCCGCTCTCGATGAAAGGAGCCATTTCGGAAGGCAGGCCAAGGCCGGTAAGCAGAACGTCGGAATTGTTGTTTTGCAGGTAGGTGCCGGCAGCCAGCATGCCTACGGTGGTGGGAGCAATGATAACTTTGATGCTGGGATCGGCCAAAAGAGCCTGGGTTTCGTTGGTGGATTTGGTGGGTTCGTCATCGCCGTATACAATTTTTACCAAAGGAGTGTTTGCATATTTGTCGGCGTTTTCTTCAATTTCTTTTTGCATCCATTCAATCCACAGGTTTTGGTTGGTGGCCTGTGCAGTAGCAGACAGGATGGCAATGCCGCCCTCGCCGTCTACCATTTCGTAGGCTGCCTGTACCAGTACACGGCCGATTTTCTCGGGGTCTGCCTGGTTGATGTGCAGCATGCGGCTGTCTTTGTTAACGGCAGAGTCGAACGATACAACTTTAATGCCCTTATCCATAGCAGCGGTTAAAGCAGGCTGCAAAGCGTCGGCATCGTTAGCGGCTACAGCAATAAGGTCTACACCTTGTGCAACCAGCTGGTTGATGATTTCGATTTGCTTTTCGGGTGTGGCCTGGTCTGGCCCTTTGTACAGCGGGGTTACGCCCAGCTCTAAGCATGCTTTTTCAAAGCCTTCGTAAGCTTTTTGCATGTAGGGATTGTTGATATCTTTAGCAACTAAAACATAGGTTTTGTCGCCGCCGGCGGTAGAACCTCCGGTAGATGCGGGGGTAGAGCCGGTGCTTGCAGGAGTGCTGGAAGCGGTGCTGCCGCAGGCGGCCAGCATAGACAACGATAGAACGAGTACAACCAGTATCGCGAGTGCCTTTTTCATGAATGATCTCCTTTCAACCTCTTTTTTTATGTAACACCACACCCTGTTGGTATGGGGCTTACCTGTTTTGTACCGCTTTGTTTAGCGGTTGCGCCGCAGCTTGCGGAAGATGGGTAGAGAGCCAACGCTCTCTTTTAAGTTGGGGATGGCTACCGCCACAATAAGCATGCAGCCGATGATAACCAAAATGGTTTGCGAGGGCACGTTTACAATACCAAGGCCGTAGCGCAGCAGGCTTACAATAAACACCGAGATAACCACGCCGATTACCCTGCCCTTGCCGCCGCTGTTGCTTACGCCGCCCAGTACCACCATTGCAATTACGTCTAGCTCGTACCCTTTGCCTATGCTGGGGCGTACGCTGCTAAGCTTAGAAGCTAGGAACACACCTGCAACGGCTGCAAAGAGGCCCATGATGGTATAGATGATAATTTTGTACTTGCCGGTTTGAATGCCGGAATAACGTGCGGTGGTTTCGTTATTGCCCATGGCGTATACGTTGCGCCCAAAGCGAGTGCAGTGAATAACAACGCCAAATACCACAGCCAGTACCGCAAATACAATCATGATAAAGGGAATGGGGCCTACATACCCCCAACCAAGGTATTGGAACCATGCGGGGAATTTGCTTACAGCGCGGTCTTCCAAAATCATGTTGGCAACGCCACGGTAGATGATTTGAGTAGAGAGGGTAACAATCATGCTCGAAAGCTCGGGGAACTTTGCCAAAATAATGCCGTTGATGGCACCGCAGGCAAGGCCTACTACCAAAGCAAACCCTATGGCAATGGGCAGCGGTATACCCGCCTGAAAAGCCACACCCATAACCACAGCCGAGAGAGACATGGTGGAAGCTACCGAAATATCAATTTCTCCCAACAGAATAACCAGCATCATGGGAAAAACCAAAAGTGCTTTGTCAAACAAGCCTTGCAGGTTGCTCATCAGGTTGCCCCAAACCAGATAGTTGGGCGAGCTGTTGGTGTTAAACACGTTTACAGCGATAAGCAGAAGAACCAGCATCCATTCCCACTGGAAGAAGAAGCGCCTTATACTAAAGGGACGCGAGCTTGCCAGCATGCGGTGCGAAGAAGCAGTTGTATTGTTTTGCATTAGGCAACGGCCCTCCTTTCTAAGGCTTTACGATCTGCACGGCGGGCCACCAAAGCGTTTACAAGGATGGAGGCCAGGATAATAACGCCGCGTAGAGCTTCTTGCCAGAAGGGAGATATTTGCATAAGGGGCAGCGCATTGTTAAGCATACCCAGCAAAATGGCACCCATTACAACGCCCTGTACCTTACCTACACCGCCAACCACGCTTACACCGCCCAATACGCAGGAGGCTATAACGTTCATTTCGTAGCCAAGGGCTGTTTCGCCCTGTGCAGCGGCATATTTACATACATACAACACGCCTGCAAGCCCTGCCAGCATACCCAGCACACTGTACGGGATAAGCAGTACCCGGCGCACCGGAATGCCGCTGATGCGGGCAGACTCGATGCTGTTGCCAACCGCAAATATCTGACGACCCTTGCGGGTAAAAGACATAAAGTAAAACACAACCAAAATTACCACAACAGCAATCCACAGCATGTAGCTGATGCCCAAAAACCGGCCGGTTGCAATGGATAAAAATCCCGGAGACATGTTTTGCTGCAAGTTCCACGAGCCGCCGCTTACAAGGTAGGTTACGCCGCGGTACACGTTCATGGTGCCAAGGGTTGCTATAATGGGCAGAATATTTAAGTACGAGACCAAAAACCCGTTTACCAGCCCTGCCAAAAACCCAACGCCCATAGCAATTAAAACAACCAGCAAGGGGTTCATCTCTGGGTTATTGCGCAGGATAGTGGTGGATACCATACCGGCCAGCGCCATGGTGGAACCAACCGAAAGATCGATACCGCCTGTGATAATTACCATCATCATGCCCATGGCTGCAATCAGCAGCATGGAAGTTTCGGAAAACATATCGCCCAAGTTTTTAAGGGTTAAAAAGTTGCCTGTACTGCGCAGGTTGGCAAGCACTGCCAGCACTACAATAATGGCAAGAAGCCCAAACTCGCGCGCGTTGCGCCCAAACAGTTTTTTTGTGTTACTCACCGGCGGCCACCTCCTTGCTATGGTTCAGGTTCATGATAGCGGCCAGCACCTTTTCTTGCGTGGCTTGTGCTTTGGTAAATTCTCCGGTAATGCGGCCCTCGTGCATGGCAATAATCCTATCGCTCATGCCCAGTATTTCGGGCATATCACTAGATACCATTATGATGCCGTAGCCCTGCGTGGCAAGGTCTGCCATTATTTCGTATATCTGGCTTTTAGCGCCTACGTCTACGCCTTTGGTGGGCTCGTCCAGTATCAGCACCTTTAGGTCACTGTTAAGCAGTTTACAAATAACCACTTTTTGCTGGTTGCCACCGCTTAAGGCACTTACCTTTTCGTATACGTTGGGGGCTTTTATTGCAATTTTATCGCCTACGGCCTTGGCGCTTTCGCGCTCTTTTTTGCCGTCCAGCATACCCAGCTTAGTGTAGTTTTGCAGGTTAGAGATGGTGATGTTGCAGTAAATTTCCCACTCTAGCACAAGGCCCTGCTTTTGCCTATCTTCCGGCAGCAAGCCAATGCCTGCATGCATTGCATCCAGCGGTTTTTTAACCCGCAGGGGTTTGCCGTCTACCTCTATACTGCCGCTGTCCAGCGGGTCTACTCCAAAAATGCTTTGCATTACATCGGTACGGGCAGCGCCCACAAGGCCAGCAAAGCCCAGTATCTCACCGCAGTGCAGCGAGAACGAAACATCTTTAAAATATCCGGTACGGCTTAGCCCGCTAACCTTTAATATCTCGTTGCCGGGGGCCGGAGTACGCTCTGGGAATACCTGACTAATCTCGCGCCCTACCATGGCCTGTATTAAAGCGGAACTTTCGATTTCGTTTACGTTCCATGTGCCAATGTATTTGCCGTCGCGCAGTACGGTAACACGCTCTGCAAGGCGGTACATATCCTCAAACCGGTGAGAGATAAAGATGATAGACGCACCGTTATCCCGCAGTTTTTCGGCAATGGCATACAGGTTATCGCATTCGCGTTTAGAAAGCGAAGCCGTAGGCTCATCCATTATAAGAATATTGGCTTCTTCAGAAATTGCTTTGGCAATCTCTACCATTTGCTGCTCGGCCACGGTAAGGTTGCCCACCGGAGTGCGGGGGTCTAAATCGGCGCCAAGGTCTTGCAGCAGCTTGGCTGCACGCTGGTGCATTTTGCCCCAGTTGATGGCGCGCAGAGGACCATGCACGTCCTCGTGCCCTATAAAGATATTTTCTGTAATGCTAAGGTGCGGATAGGTGGTGCTGTGCTGGTAGATGGCGGCGATGCTGTTTTTTTGCGCATCGCGCGGGGTGCGAAAATTAACCTGCTGGCCGTTAAGCACTATGCTGCCCTCGTCCGGCTGGTACACACCTGTCATAACCTTAATAAAGGTGGATTTGCCTGCTCCGTTTTCTCCCATCAAGGCATGTATCTCGCCCCGACGCAGCTCAAACTGCACATTATCCAGCGCACGTACCCCCGGAAATATCTTAACGACATTTTCCAGTTTCAGGTGTACATCCGGCATTTACTTCACCACTTTGCTGTAGATTTTTTGTTTACGATTGTTTATCACGACTCTTATTCTACGTATTAGCAAGGTGGCAAGTAAATGGAAATTATGAAAAAAGTGATGGAAAATATTTACCAATTATCCTTTTTTTGTGCATTGTGTGCATTATAGCTTTGTAAACTTTGGCAGTTTAGCCGAGGTTTGTTTTTTAACAATGTTTTAAGGATGTGTTACAGAAGAATGAAGAAAGAGAATTATAATGAGTTTATTGAAGCAAAGCATTAGGATAACTTTATGTAAAATATGCTTTTTATTGCTAAGAAAGAACCACCGCCACGAAGCGACGATGCTTTTTTGCCAATAGGCAAATGTAGAGAGTTCAATACAAGATAGACCTTACTTTCTTATAACTAAGAAAGTAAGCAAACCGCGAAGCGGCGTGCTGTTTTACAAAGTAAAACGCCGGGTAGTATCTGGCGAGCATTGCGCTGGGGGTTATTGCGGATACCCCCAGACCCCCAGCCGCATATTGTTGCTTCGCCTGCAAAACACTCAACAATACTTGGTTGCTTGCAGGATAACGACCCTGCATTTTGCCCTACGGGCAAAAACGCAACGCCGCTTCGCGGTGTTTGCGGGATGCGCCCGCATTTTCGCCTTCGGCGAAAAAACACACTCCGCTTCGCGGTACATACGTGTTTTGCTGCGGCTCCGCATTTAAAACAAAACCCCTTCTAATATCTAAATGCTAAATCTAACTATGCAACAGCAACAGCAAACCAAAACCCCGCGGACAGCTTATGCTGTACCGCGGGGTTTTGGTTAAGGGGGGTGTGTATGCAAACAATGCTACGGTGATGGCTGTTATTCGCCTTCGCAGATTTGCCTGCGAAGCGGCAGGATGGCAGAGGGAGACATCGAAAGTTCGTCTATGCCCATTTTTAAGAACGTGGCGGTAAGCGCGGGGTCTGCCGCAAGCTCTCCGCAAATGCCTATCCATATGCCGTTTTGGTGGGCGTTTTGCGCCGACATTTCTATAAGGCGCAAAACCGCTGTGTGGTGGGTATTGCAAAACTCTTCTAAATCTTGGTTTTGCCTATCTACCGCCAATGTATACTGGGTAAGGTCGTTGGTGCCAAGGCTAAAAAAGTCTACCTCTTTTGCCAGTAAATCGCTGATGATGGCGGCTGCGGGGGTTTCTATCATAATACCCATAGGTACATCTTTATTAAAGGGCTCGCCCCGCTGCGCAAGCTCCTCGCGCGCTTCGGCGGCTATCTCTTTGGTACGGCGTACCTCTTCTACCGAGGTTACCATAGGCAGCATAATGCTAATGTTGCCCTGTACTGCCGCGCGGTAAATGGCCCTTAGCTGTGTTTTAAACACCTGTGGGCGGGTAAGGCAGATGCGCAGGGCACGCATGCCCATGGCAGGGTTTTCCTCTTGCGGGAGGTTAAAGTATGCCGCCTGTTTATCGGCCCCTATATCCAGCGTGCGGATGATGAGGGGGCGGTCTTGTAGCTTTTGCGCCACCTGACTATAGGCGGCAAGCTGCTGCTCTTCGCTGGGGTAATCGCTGCGTTCCAGATACAAAAACTCGGTACGGAAAAGCCCCACCCCTTCGGCGCCGTTTTTAAGCACCGCATCCATATCGGCCGGGCTGCCAATGTTGGCAAACAGCTTTACCTGCTGCCCTGTAGGAGAAATTGTTTTTTTATCTTTATAGGCTTGCAGCCCCTGCTTTTGTTTATTGTACTCTTGCTGTTTTTGGGTATAGGCTTGCAGGGTTGCTTCATCGGGGTCTATTAGCAGCACGCCCGCTTCGCCATCCAATACAATGGTTTTGCCCCCCAGTTCTTCTGTAAGCGCTTCGCCCAGCCCAATTATCGCCGGTATGCCCATGGTGCGGGCAAATATAGCGGTGTGTGAGGTAGCGGCACCTGCCATGGTGGCAAGCCCCAGTACCCTGTCCCTACTAAACTGCGCTGTTTCGCTGGGAGAAAAATCGTCTGACGCAAGGATGCCCGGCTGCTGCATTTGCGCCTGCTGTGCCCCGCGCCCCGTTAATATTTGGATAACTCTTTGCGAAACATCCCGCACGTCGGCGGCGCGCTCTCGCATATACTCGTCATCCATATCGGCAAAGGCCTGCGCAAACTGCTGTGCGGTTTGCTGCACGGCATACTCGGCACAAACATGCTGTGTGGTAATGATGCCTGTAACAGACTCTGTATAGTCTAAGTCTTCCAGCATCATTTGGTGTATTTCAAACAAAAGCGAATTTTGCTGGCCCAGTTTTTCTGCTGTGCTTACGGCCAGCTCTCCCAGTTGCGCGGCTGCCAAAGCCCGGGCAGACTCAAACCGGGACACCTCTTCTTTTACATCTTCTACCTGCCGTTTTTCTACCGCTTTTGTATCGCGCGGTAAAAACACAAGCTTGCCAATGGCTATGCCGGGGCTTACGCCTTTTCCCTGCAACAGCATCCTTTTCTCCTCCTAACCAGCAATTGTGGTGTATACGGTATTGCGCCGCTGTATTAGCCCTGCGGTACGTTGTGGTGTTGCAACAGTATGCTTTCGGCTTCGGCGTTCCACAAGCCATTGTGCGCCTGGCAGCTTGCGTGCAATTTTGCATACAGAGGGTCGGTTTTGCCTTTTTCTTCAAAATCGGCAATGGCGGTAAGCGGCATATTGATATGCGTATAGCTTACAATTTTACCGGCGCGTATATTGGGCAGGTCTGCCACGGTTTGCGCCACTGCGTCTATACCGCAAATGTGCGATACCATTACGGCAGGACGTATCTTTTTTTGCGAAGAAAGGCGCAGCGCCTCTTTTAAATCATCGGTATTGCCGCCTGTGCTGCCCAGTATATGGGTAGAGGTATAGTGGCAGTTGTACAGGTTCATCCCCGCAACAAAATCGGAATTAGAGGGGCCTGCAAAAAAGTTAAGGCAGCCGTCAAACGCCATCAGTTTATCGCCCAGTTCGGCCAGTTCTTTAATGGGCGCGTACACAAACACATCGTCGTAGCCATGCCCGTCGGTAAGGGCCAACAGCTCTGCATATTGGTCTTTTAGTTCCAGCGGGTTTACATATATCAGCTCTATGCCATGCTCTGCCGTCTGTTGTGGGGAGATAAGCTGTTTTGCGCGGGCAATGCGGCCATTGTCTACATCGGTAACCACAATGCGCCCGGGTTTTATTTCTGCCGCCAGCGGATATTCGATTGCTCCAAGCCCCATGGGGCCGCAGCCGCCCAGTATAAGCACATTACCGCCGGGCTTAATATCCATAGTATGGTTATAGTTTTGCTTGTTGGTGTGGTACATCATATGATACCCGCCAATAATGCAGCTCATTGGTTCGCCCAAAGAGGCATCAAAATAACAGTCACCATCAAAGGGCAGCAGGCAGCCAAGTTCCATAACCTCCTGCGGCAGTATGCAATAGGTGGCACTGCCGCCAAAAAACTCGTACGAGTAACCGGGAGAAGCAAGGCTACCCTTGTAGTTAAGGGCGGGCTGCTGGGCAAATTTTTGCCCAGGACGGAACTGCCCCTGCCATTTTTCTCCCACCTGCACAATTTCGCCCGCAAACTCGTGCCCTATAATAATGGGGTTGGTATCTACATTGGGCGGGCAGCGTTTGTGATTTTTACCCTGCCGCAATAGTTTATAGGTAGACATACAGATGCTGTCACTGATAATACGCACCAGTATTTCGTCACTTTTAATTTCGGGCAGATCAAATTCTTCCAGCCGCAAATCATCGGCACCATACAGGCGTACTGCATTTGTTTTCATCTTTATACTATCCTTTCTTTTGTTGCACCGCAAGCTTTTATGCCATTTTGCGGTACAGGAAACCAGGCCCCGCCCTATACAGCGGCAGGCCAGACATTTATTTTATTTTTACGCCGTGTAACCGGCGGGAACCCCTATTTTATGTAGGCAATTATTTTTCATTATAATCACACACGATAATTGGAAGATTGTTGGTTACTAGAAGTATACGGAATACCATAAACAAAAATATTTAAAGATTCTTTTGCCGTTAATAATCAATTTACAGGTGCTCCAGCACTACCTGCTGCTGCAACTGCTGCACCAGCGCCAAGGTGGGCGGGTTGGTACCTATGGTGGTTACTGCCCCGGCCGAAGCTGCCACCGCAAGTGAGAAGGCCTCTTCCAGCGGCATTTTTTGTTGCAGGGCAAGCGCCAAAGCCCCCACCATGCTGTCTCCCGCACCTACAGTAGAATGCGCCTGTACCTTTAGCCCCTGCGCACGCACAGCCATTTGCTGTGTTACAAACAGGGCACCGTCTGCCCCCATTGAGAGCGCCACCAGCTCCACACCGGTATCCAGCAGCTTTTGGCACAAAGAACGGAGCAGTGCAATATCTGCCTTGCCCTGTACATTAAAATGCGCAAGCAGTTCTTCCCGGTTGGGTTTAATATAGTTAGGCGGCGCAAGCAAGGCCTGCCTAAAAGATTCTCCGTCGGCATCTACAAACACCTTTGCCCCGGCGGCACGCAGTTGCTTTGTAAAATTGCAATAGGTTTCGGCACCCGCTTTTTGGGGCAGGCTGCCCGAAAGTACAAACAAAGCATCCGGCGCGGCAAGCCCCAGCAGCTTTTGCAATAAAGCATCCAGCAAAGGGGCATCGGCGGCAAGGCCGGGCTCGTTTAGCTCGGTTACGGCGCCGCTGGCCTCCAGCAATTTAAGGTTGGTACGCACGCTGCCCTCTGCCTGCACAAAATCGTGTTGCAGGCCCATTTGGGTTAGCTGGCCCAAAAGCTGCTGCCCCGCCGCACCGCCCGTAAAGCCGGTTGCAAGCGATTGACCGCCCAAAGCCGCAATGATTTTAGAAACATTGATGCCCTTGCCGCCCGCATCTACCGTAATATTTTGCAGACGGTTTAGCCCGCCGGGCAGCAGTGTATCCAGTTCGGCGGTTTTATCCAACGCAGGGTTTGGGGTAACCGTAACAATCATGCATTTGCCTCCCCGCCTGCCAGCAGGTTGTAAATAGCCTGTGCATCGCCCTTTTGCACCAATTGTTCTACATCTTCTTCACTTTCTAGGCTTTCTACAATTCGCTCCAGTATCTCCAAATGTTCGTCGCCCTTGGCTGCAATGCCAATTACCAGCTTTACCGGCGTACCGTTCCAATCTATGCCCTGCGGATAAGCAAGCACCGAAAGGCCGGTGGCAAGGATTTCTTGTTTATATTCCTTTTCTCCGTGCGGTATGGCAATAAGGTTGCCAATGGCGGTAGAAAAGCTTTTATCGCGCGCCAGCATCCCCTCGATATAACGCGGCGTAACATAGCCGGCCTGCTGCAAAATCTGCCCGCTGTGTACAATGGCCTCTTCGGGGGTTTGTGTTGGCTGGTTTACCAAAATGTTTTTAAGTTGTAGGGTGTTGGCAGATGATGACATACGGGGTTACCTATCCTTTCAGGGTTTCTATCCAAAATTGGTTTAAGTAATCGGCTATAATCCGCTCTAGCCGGTTATAAACGTTTTGCTTTTCTCCGCTTTGTACAGCGGCCAAAAACGCGTCGTCCTCTATCAGCGCGCTGCTGATATGGCCCATCATGGCGGCGCAATGCCCTGCGTTGTTTTGGGGCACCAGCATAACCACGCTGCTTTTTACCCCGCCAAGCTGCAAATGGGTAAATTGGTCTGCATCGGGCTTTACCAGCGCCAGCACCGGCACCTGTACGCCCGCTGTGCGCGCGTGCAATAATGCAATGCCAAGGCCGGGCACCACCTGTGTAGAAAGGCGTTCTCTTGCCGTAAGGTCTGTAAAAACTTCTCCGCCGCTTTGCGGGGTACTGCCAAAACGGTAGCCAATCAACTTGGCAAGCTCTTCAAACGAGCAGCCCGCATGGATGGCAAGTACATCAAACCCCTCTAACAAGGCCTGCGCCCCCTGCAACTGCGCTTGCAGCTTTTGCAAACTATCCGAAAGGCTGCCCTTTTGGGGCCCTTGTGTTTGCCGCTGGGTTTGGCGGTGTACCTGTGCGTCTATTTGGCGGCGTATTTCTTCGTAATCTCCCTCTTGCAGCAGCGGCGGCACCAATACCACCGGGCGCGAGGCGTCGGGCAGCGGAATGGTGGATATGAGAAAATCGTAGCTTTCCCAATCGGTTTCGTCCTTCCACCCGCTTACATCAATTTCGGCTTCTCCCTTAAAGCGTTTACGCACCTGCGAGGCCAGCATGTAAGAAGCGCCAATGCCCGCCACGCACACAATGCCAATGCGCAGCACACGGCGGCGCTCTCCCCGCTCTCCCAAATGCAGCAATGCCGCCCCAAAATGGGTAGATAAAAACGAAACTTCACTTTCGGGCGGGGGCAGGCCAAGCTCTTTTTGCAATACCTGCGCGGCCCTGCGGGATTTTTGGTACAGCTCGGGATATTCTCGCTGCATCTGACCGTCCAGCGGGTCGGGCAGTTCTATTTTGCGCTGGATGCGAACCACGGCAGACCACAAGTGCAGGCTAAGCCCCTGCACCAACTGCTCGTTCATTTTAAGCAGGGGTGCCAACGAGGGGTCGAAACTTTCGATCATCCGAAAGGCAAGGCTTTGCGCGCGGCTAAATACCTCGCCCTCGCTCTCTCCCAATGGATTTTTTTGTTTGGCGCGGCAAGCTCGTATACCAAGGGCAATGGCACCACGCTCTGGCGGGGGCAGGCAGAGGGAAAATTCTTCTTCTAAAGAATCTGCCACAAGGTCTGCCAATTGGCGCGGGAAACCCTGCGCTGTTTGCTCTACCGGGGTAAGAAGATGCCGTTGGCGCACCCGCTCTACCGCCACCATCATTAAAACGCCCAGCATCATGCGGGATTCGTCCGTCATCCAATCCAGTTGAGACGCAAGGGTGTTTTCTACAAGCTCGTTTACCTTTTGCTCTGTAAAAGCCGAGGGATAGCCGTACGAAGCGCTTAGGCTATGCTGGGGCAGACGAGCCAGCAGCAACTGCGCCTCAAGTGCGTGGCGCAGGTTTTGTTCCTCCCCCTCTGCCGCCACACCAAGGCCGGGTACCACTGGCGGTTTGCGGCAAGGTCTGTTTCCAGTTGTTTACGGCCTTCTCCGGGGCCGCACAAAACCAGCCCCTCGCCCACGCGGGTTTCTATTAAAAGGGAATAATCGTGCAGCACGACCTCTACGTTTTCTATCTCTCTAAAAACGGTGCGGCGGCTGGTTTTAAGCCGCTGGGCAAGTTCGTCTACGCTGATAGGTTCTTTTGCTTGCATAAGCCAGCTAAATATCTGGCCCAGCCGGGCAGAAACACGCAGCATACCGCACCTCCTTTTTGCCTGCCGCCGGGGCGGCATACCTTACATATTTTGCTGCATAAAACTTAGTGCCTGGTCGGCCGCCTGCTGCTCATCCTCGCCTGTAGCGGCAAAGGTAATGGTTTCACCCTGCTTAACCGCAAGGCCCATTAAAGAAAACAGGCGTTTGCCATCTATTGTTTTTTCGTCTTTGGTAATGGTAATTTGACATGCAAAGGTTTGCAACAGCTTTACAAGCATACCGGCCGGCCTTGCATGAATACCGGCTTCGTCTTTAATTGTATAGGTAAATTTTACCATTTTGCCTCCTGTTACAGCAACATGTTTATTCCCCTTTTAAAGGGGTAGCCCGTTTTTGGGGCAGGGCCCTGTGGCCAGTAGCACATATACCCCCGCAGCAAGCTGCGGGGGCGCACAGTTATTCTTTTTTAGGTCGTAAACTCTCAATTAGGTCATCATATTCGGGCGCATTCAAAAAGTCTGTAATTGTAATAAGCCGGGCGTTGGGGTTGGCAGAAATTGCGCGCTCTTTTAACTCTTTATGGGTAACAATAATCTCTGCATCTGCGGGGATATCCCCTACCGACATGTGGCTTACTTCTATGTTATCCAGCCCTGCATCACGTAATTTTTTGCGCAGTTTGGTAGCGCCCATAGCACTGCTGCCCATGCCTGCATCGCAAGCAAATACAATTTTATTAACCGCAGAAGAAATGGCGCTTACAGGGTCAATCCTCTTCGATTCGGCTTTCATTTCTTTCATACGGGTTTGTGCGTCAACCAGCTCGCCCTTGGCGTTTTTGCCTCTTACTTTAAGCAGCAAGGCCGCCAAAATAAAGGTAACACCCGCCGCAATTGTTATGCCCATAATATTGGCAAAGTGGGTACCTCTGGGGCTCATGGCCATTTCGGCAAAGATACTGCCGGGAGAAGCCGCGCCGGTAAGGCCGCCGCCAAGCAGGCTAAGGGTAAATACGCCCGAAGCGCCGCCGCCGATCATGGCGAGGATAAGAATAGGATTCATGAGTACAAAGGGGAAGTAAACCTCGTGGATACCGCCCAAAAAGTGTACGATGATGGCGCTGGGGGCGCTGCTTTTTGCGTTGCCTTTGCCAAATAGCATATAAGCAACCAAAAGGCCAAGGCCCGGGCCGGGGTTCGATTCGATCATGTAAAGGAGGGATTTGCCGGTTTCCATGGCTTGCTCGGCTCCAAGAGGAGTAAACACCCCGTGGTTGATGGCATTGTTAAGGAACAGCACCTTGGCGGGCTCTACCAAAATAGAGGTAAGCGGAAGCAGGCCATGCTGTACCAGCCATGCTACGCCGTTGCCCAGTGCCATTGTGCCGGCCTGTACTACGGGGCCAATTGCAAAATAGGCACCAATGGCCATTGCCGCGCCCAAAATACCAATAGAGAAGTTGTTGATGAGCATCTCGAACCCTGCGGGGCTTTTGCTGCCGATGTATTTATCGAACAGTTTAATAACCAAGCCGCCAAGGGGGCCCATTATCATAGCGCCAAGGAACATGGGAATGTCGGCACCAACGATAACGCCCATACTTACAATGGCGCCCATAACGCCGCCGCGCTCTCCGCCTACCATTTTACCGCCGGTAAAACCAATAAGCAGCGGCAGCAGGTATTTAATCATTGGGTCTACTAGGGATGCCAAAGCTTCGTTGGGGGTCCAGCCGGTGGGAATAAAGAATGCTGTGATAAGACCCCAAGCAATAAACGCGCCGATGTTGGGCATTACCATACCGCTTAAAAAGCGGCCAAATTTTTGTACGCCTTGCTTCATATCCAGTTGCCCTCACTTTCCAGTTAATGTACGGTGCCGGTGCAAAACCTTTGTTTTGCCTATGCACCTGTGTAAAAGAGAAAAACCCCTTTTCCCTTTGCTGCGGAATGTTTTGGGGCAAAGCCACTGCCCCACGGTATAAATTACAGGTTGCTGCAGCAGTACAATATATGCTTTTACGGCGGCACCGGGCCCGGCCCGCTGTAACTGACTTTAATTATAAGCATGCACTGCTGTATGCTACAAGCAAAAGACTTTTAGGTTTGGCATAGTGCATTTGTGACAAAATTAAATATATTCAATTCAACTTTTTAATGCATACTGTATACACAAATTTATACAAACTTTATTGTTAGGAATGCACAAAAGCGATTTGCAGATATGCCGCTGCTGTGCGTTTTTGCAAAATAGACGCCCCTATGCGCCAAACCTCCGCAAACGGGCCATGCTTTTTTGTATGATGTGCCGTGCAGAGCAAAAAAAGGCAAACGGGCTTACATATTAAAGAACATCGCATACAGTTGCACCGTCGCCGCTTGCAATGATGCTTATTCTCATTTACGATTAATAAGCCGCCAACCAATGGGCTGCCCGTACTGCAGGATGTCTATAAAAGCAAAGTTTATATTTTAAAAGCACCGGGTTTACAAAGACACATATAGATAAAAAACGCTATTTGTTGTTTGAAATGCCCATTGTATATTTTCACACCTTGTTTTATGCTAAAAATAAAGAGAATACAGCGTCACACCCGGCTTTTTCGCATTTTGTTTTAAACAAAGGAGCCATTTATGTATTACGATGATGAGGAAAAAGAACATGAGCTGCCCAGCCTGCAAAAAAGGCTTTCGCGTTATTTTTTTATTGCAGAGTTTGCATTACTTGCGCTTGCTATTTTTTCTAGTACAGAAGAGACCGCCAACGCGCTTTTAACCGTTGGATTTATGGTATTGTTTCTTGTTTTCTTTTGTGTTTCGGTAACAATTGATATTGTATTGTTTATTAAAGGAAAGCTGCCGCTTACCGCTAAAAAAACAGTTTTTAAGGTTTTATCGTTTGTTGCGGGGCTGTCTTGCAGTGTTTATTTTGTTTTAAAGCTTTTACAGGTTATTTAGGCGCGCAAATTTGCGCGAATATGTTTAGAGCGACATAATAGGCAAACAAAAAAGGCATATACCGTTTGGTATATGCCTTTAAAATTATGCAAGGGGTAAAACACGTTTACCGTTACAGCCCAATGATTTTACGAAACGCGGGGTAAGCGGCCTCCCAATCTTTGGGAGACTCGGGCGCATAATGCACCGGCGCTACCGAATCGGCAATCATTTTACGGGCGGCTTTAATATCGGGCAGTTCGCCCTGCGCCAGCAACTGCACGGTAACATTGCCTAGGGCGGTGGCCTCTATGGGGCCTGCCACCACAGGGCGGTTGGTGGCAGAAGCTGCCATGCGGCACAGCAGGTTGTCTTTGGTGCCGCCGCCTACCATATGGATATGCAGATAATCCTGCTCGGTACAATCGCGGATAATATCAAAGGTATAGCGGTACTTCATGGCAAGGCTCTCGTAAATGCAGCGCATAATTTCGCCCACGGTTTGCGGACGACCCTGCCCTGTTTTTTCGCAATATTCCGCTATGCGGCGGGGCAGGTTGCCGGGGGTAGAAAATGCGGCATCGTCTGGGTCTATAAAAAATTGAAAAGGCTTGCTGGCAAGCGCCATTTTTTCCAAATCGTTATAGCTGTAGGTTTCTCCCTGCCGCAGGTACTGGCGGCGGGTTTCTTGTATAAGCCACAGGCCCACAATATTTTTTAAAAAACGAGTGGTAAAATTGTAGCCGCCCTCGTTAGAAATATTATAGCCAAGGCTTTTTTGGTTTATAACAGGATGCTTTAGCTCGGTGCCAAACAAAGACCAAGTGCCGCAGGAAATATAAATAAAGTTATCTTCCTGCGAGGGGGCGGCCGCTACGGCACTGGCGGTATCGTGCCCGGTGGTAGAGATAACCGGAATAGGCCCTACGCCCAGCTCTTCTTGTATATCTTCGCGCAGCGGCCCCAGCACGGTGCCTGAGGGCACTACATCGGGGAACAGCAGCGGAATGCCCAGTTCGTCCAGCAGCTCTTTGTTCCACTGGTGGGTGTTGGGGTTTAGCATTTGGGTGGTAGAAGCCATCGAGTATTCGGCCGTCTTTTTGCCAGTGAGGAAATAGCCCAGCAGGTCGGGCATTAGCAGTGCGCATTCGGCGCGTTCCAGAATTTCTGGCTGGTTTTTGGCCAGCGCATAAAACTGAAACAGGGTGTTAAGAGGCATTACCTGTATGCCGGTAAGGCTGTACAGCTTATCTTTGCCCAGTATTTTTTCCACTTCTTCGGGCAGGCCTGCGGTGCGCAAATCTCTGTAATGTATGGGGTTTTGCACCAGGTTGCCGTCTTTATCCAGCAGGCCAAAATCTACACCCCATGTGTCTATGGCAATGCTGTCTATACTGCCCAAATGCGCGGCTTTGCTAATCCCCTGCTTTATCTCAAAGAACAAGCGTAAAACATCCCAGTAAAATGTACCGTTTAGCTGCACAGGGTTATTTTCAAACCGGTGCACCTCGGTAAGGGTAAGAGCCCCGTTTTTCCATTCTCCCAGCATGGCGCGTCCGCTGGATGCCCCAAAATCGAACGCTAGTATCCGCTTGTCCATCTACAATTTCCTCCTGTTTATGGCCTTTCGCTTTTTTTAGCGGGATGCCAAAGTGGTTTTTTCGTACTCTTTTGCATCTTGCAGCCAGGCCTGCCCACCCAGCACATTGTTTTGGGCACAGTAGTAATCCCACACAGCAGAAAGGGGCATGGCTTTTAATTCTTCGGTAATTGCCAAACGAGAGGAATTGTCCCCTTCGGCTTCCAGTTTTTTAAGGTTGGCTACCGGCTGCAACAAAGCCTCTAGCAGGGCCTTTTTGGTGTTGCGTGCACCAACTGTCATGGCAACCACACGGTTGATAGAAGCGTCAAAATAATCCGTAGCAATGTGCACACGGTCAAAGTCTCCAATGCGCACAATTTCGCGCATTAGGGCGCGGGTTTCGTCATCAAAAGCCACTACGTGGTCGCTGTCCCAGCGAACGGGGCGGCTTACATGCAGCAGTATTCCTTTTTTGGCAAACTGCAAAGCAGAGCTAACCTTGGGCGAAACAAACTCTGTAGGATGGAAGTGACCTTCATCCATAGTAAGCAACAGGTTTTGGCGGGTAAGCACATAGCCCATTACAAACTCGTGCGAGCCCACAACATATGCTTCGCTGCCAATGCCAAACAGTTTGCTTTCTAATGCATCGATGTGATATTTTTCATCGGTTGTGGCTTTATGCATACGGTCTAAAGACTCTGCAAAGCGCTCACGCGGGGCAAGGGTATCCATCGGTACTTCTTTTTCGCCGTCCGGAATCCAGATGTTGTTAATGCACTGCTGCCCGGTGCGTTTGCCCATGTACTCGGCAATTTTGCGGCTGCGAATGCCATGCTCTACCCAAAAATCGCGTATGCCCGCATCGCGGCTGGCAAGGGTGTAGCCATCGGCTGCTTTGGGATGAGAGAAGAAAGAGGGGTTAAAGTCCAGCCCTACTTTTTGGCTGTTGGCCCAGTCAATCCATCCGTCAAAATGCTCCGGTTCCACTTGGTCACGGTCTATCTCTTTGCCGCCATTGTTAAGGTAAAGGGCATGTACGTTTACCTTGTTTTTGCCCGGAATATACGAAAGTGCTTTGTTAAAATCGGCAGTTAACTCGTCAAAGTTACGTGCACGGCCGGGGTAGTTACCGGTGGTTTGAATGCCGCCCGAAAGGCTGCGGCCGCTGGCCTCAAAGCCCAATACATCATCAAACTGCCAGCAATGTAAAGAAACGGGTATCTCGTTTAACTGCTGGATTGCCTTGTCTGTATCCACGCCCCACTCGGCATATGCCTGTTTTGCCAATTCGTACGCTTGCTGTATTCTGTCCATCCCAAGACCTCCTATAATATTGGTGATTATTGCGCTTGCGCCCCTGCGGTGGGCAGTGTACAATTTAAAATAAATGGCACTGCGCGCCCCGCATTTGGCGAAATAGCACAAAAGATAACGACGCCTTAGGTTTATTATAGATTGTATCACACAATTTCCAATACGGGAAGTTGCTTTTTAATATAAAATAATTGCTATGTTGGTATTGGGAGGGACTGGCATGCTGAAATACCGGCTGGACATACTGCCCGCATCTACGTGGATATTGATGCAGGATGTCCCCCAGCGCATCCTGCCCTTTGCCCTTACCGAAATCGGGCATTTTTACGCTGGGCGGCAGTTTTACACCGAGCGCTCGGACAAAGACGGCTATTTTTTGGTATACACCGAAGAGGGCTGCGGGCAGATACAGTACGAGGGCACCACACTTACCCTTAACCCCGGGCAGGCAATGCTGCTGGAATGCACGCCCCAGCACCGGTACGAAACGGCGGGCACACAATGGGTACACCGCTGGATGCACTTGGATGGCAATGGCATGGCGGGCTTTGCGGCGCACCTGCCTTGGCACCCCGTTACGCTTGCCTACCGCTCCGAGTTTGAGCAGCGGTTTACGCAGCTTGAGGCACAAGCTGCCAACAGCGATGAAGCCGGCCTTGCCCTGCAAAGCCACGGAATATCGGCCCTGCTTACGGCAATGTTGCTCTCTTACCTAGAAACCGACGAGTACCGTGACCTTGCCCGCCACCCCGGCATAGACGCCGCCCTGCGGCTGATACAGCAGCGGCTGAGCAGCAACGTTACCATTGAGGATATGGCACGGGTTGCAAACCTTTCTAAGTATCATTTTGTGCGGTTGTTTCACCGGCACTTAGGTTGCACCCCTTACCAATACCTAATACGCAGCCGCATTGGGCAGGCAAAACAACTGCTGCGCACCACCAACCTTGCGGTTGCCCAAATTGCCGAGCAAGTGGGCTACGCAAGCGAAAGCAATTTTATACGCCAGTTTAAAGAGATGGAAGGCGCAACGCCCTCGCAGTTTCGCAAGGGGAATATTTTGTTTTCTGCCCCTACTATAGAGTAATGCCTACCGGGCAGCGCGTACCTTTTATATATGTATAATAAGGTGGAGCTTTGGGGCGTGACTTTAGGGCGTGGACTTTAGGGCGTGACTTTTACAGGGCGATTGTTTTAATACTTATGCAGCTATCTTCTTTTTATAAATTTGAAGTAGGCGTGCATTGATAGCGCAAAGATGCTGCATTTGTTTTATTTTGCCTTTTGCAAAGCCATGCTAAAATACACAACATTGGGTAGGCAGGCAAATATAATTTGCATACATTCTATTTTTTTATGCCTTGTTTTTGTTTTAAAGTTACAAATAAAAAAGTTACGCCTTATATACGTTGACAGAGCGAGGGGCGTATGCTAGAATGTTTAAGCGTCATTCATCAGGATTTGCCGTGTTTGCACTTGGTGAAAACGCACTTGTGGTGGGTATAGCTCAGTTGGTTAGAGTGCTAGGTTGTGGCCCTAGAGGCCGTGGGTTCGAGCCCCATTATCCACCCCACAAAAGGCGAGCTTGTGTTCGCCGCTTTCTTCCCCATTACAAAATGATGGGGAAGATATATTATGGCCTGTCGCCAAGTGGTAAGGCACCAGACTTTGACTCTGGCATCCGTAGGTTCGAATCCTGCCAGGCCAACCAAAATGAGCCAATACGAACAGATTTTCATCAAAGTATTCGTATTGGCTGCAAGTAAGATTAGAGCCGCCCGCATAGCGAGCGGCTCTAATCTTACTTGCAGCCAATAGCTATTCGATTGTCATGTTTTTTGTTCCCGCAGAAAATCCATTCAAATATTTCATGATCTTTCAGTTAGCATCGCTTTATTTTCATCTTCCTTATTAAGGATAACATATTGATGACTGTGCGAATTAGAATATATAGCGTTGTCTGGACAAATCCAAAATACCATAGAATGTAGTTGAGGTGCAAATGATTGGCATGCATCTTTGCCAAAAATAGCCATGATATACTAGCTAAAAAAAACAGCGTAAGCATAATGAGTTCTGGAAGGATCTGTTTTTTCACCACGCAAGTTAGCCCAACAACGATAAGTGCACCTAATGCGAGTGGGATGAATAGCTTACCTGGAAGTCCCAAAATAATCGACGTCGGAAAATCAAGATATTTTCCAACAACAGAAAACATTGACATCTCTTTCCAGAAGTTTAGGTTATCAATAATTGCTTGGTTACCGTGAAATACAGCATTGATGCTATCAGCATCGGCCCAACTCGCACGGTAAGAACTGATAATATATAGTTTTTTCAGCCCTTCAACAATATCCCCCTCTCCAAGCGCAAAGCTATGGAGCAGCATAGCTAAAATACATCCCACTAATGCAAATATACTAATCCATGTTATAGTCTTCAACTCTCTGATAAATTTATGTCTATTTCGAAATGTCAATATTAGTTTGACAAAAGGAAAAACCATCATAGAAATCAAAATGGTGGATAAATACTCATAGCCACATAAAGCCCGTAAAAACAACAATAATGCACTAAGCAAGTAATATATGCTTTTTTTCAAAGCGGTCGTTTGCATAAAGAAGGCCGATGAGCATTGGCAGGAACCATGTAAACTCAACCCAATACAAGCTCCTAGCAAAATTGACCACCCATTGAGAAAAAAGAAAGGTACCAAAAAAAACGAGCGCCATAATGTTATTGCAAAATTTTGTAATTTCCACACATATAAACATTACAACTAAAGCTTGGGCAATACTGCATAGGAAACCAAAGAAAGGAACTGGATTACTTATAGGTAATACTCTTGTTAGCCAATAAAAAACGTGCCCCTGTAAACCAAAGTTGGATCTGTATTCACCTAGTCCAAGGAATGAAGCCGACAATCCATTACGCGCTTTATCCACAACACTTGAAACCAACCCATCTAAAATCGCTTCAAATGTGTCAAAATTCACATTAGCCTTATCAAAGGGATTCTTGTTATAGGTGTATAAAAGCAGGAGAAACCCAAAAACAAACACTACTACCCGCACAATCTTATTATAGTAGGCCCTGTAACCAAACTTTTTAATTGTCAAATACATATGGTGCCTCCTCACAAGTGTTCCACGGTCAAAAAATTATGTCATATGTATTCTTGTTTGTCAATTATATGGCATTCTATATTTATATTTGATTCTTTATGCCATCAATTTGTCTCGCTTCTTAAGACTCACTCCCTCAATCTGAAATTTCGCAGAGTTAAATTCACACTTTTTCTTGCAAGTAGCAAGGATATAATTTCTGTAAAAGGCGCTCTGACTTTGGGTTCATTTATACAATTTCTAGATTTTGTTTTAGTCCAATAACAGTATATCCTCTAGTTTTGCTATACTACTCTTAAAAATTATTTACCATTGATATCTGCCAAGGTTGTAGGAAAGGGCAGTAAAAACGCCGGGAAGGGTTTTTACAATTTAATGGAAGAACTAGGCATTGATACTTTGGGGCAACCTGAAAAGAAACTATTTTCTGATGAACTAAAAAAGATAAGAGAATGCGCCGACTGGTATATTCTTGCTGATTATCTTAAGCTTGATTTAGATTTCTCCCCTTTATATGAAAAACTCGGCTACACTTCACCGCTACCTAAGTCTTCCACTATACCCATTAAAGCTGTAGGACCTACATCATGGATTTTGCCCTCTAATGATAGCTCGTATGACTTAGTTCTAGCTTTTAGTGAAAAAAGGAGATTCACTGGCGCCACGGCCCTAATTTAAATGTAAATGATATCATCTACATTTATCGTTCAAAGCCTTTTCAGCGTATTATGTTTAAACTCCTTGTTGCTGAACTAAATATCCCCTTTGATAATATTGCTGGGGATGAAAAATATTGGAATCAAACAAAATGGGCCGAAAATAGTGATTATGAATTTATCCGCCTCAAACTCATAAAAGCATTTGACACGGACTTGCTCTCTTTACAAAACTTGACCAATCACGGCCTAAATGGGCCGCCGCAAAGCGCCTTACGAGCTAGCGGAGAGCTTTCTTCCTACATTGACATGGTTATAGCCAAAACACCCTCGATGTATGAAATTCCTTCACTACCTGAAGAACTCAATGAATCTGAAGCTGAAAAATATTTTGAAGGCATTAAAAGCAAATACTTGTAAATGCCTACGACAGAAACCCCATGGCCAGAAATGATTGTTTGCGCATTCACGGAAGCAACTGTTCTATTTGTGGGTTTGATTTCGGGCAAACTTATGGCGAGGCTTTCACTGGTAAAATTCATGTTCATCATATTGTTCCATTACATACCATTAATAAAAAATACGAGATCAATCCAGAACGCGATTTAATACCTGTATGCCCAAATTGTCATATAATTCTCCATTCTGAGCCGGATGGTGTTTACATCATTGAAGAAGTGCAAAAATGATTTCTGCTGCAAAAGAGAACAAATAGAAGAAGATTACATGCATGTCCTACGACATCTTTACCCCAAAGGAGAGTTACTATTTTGAACGGGCAAAACCGGGCCGATATAAAAATTGGTGCAAAAGTAAACATTGTGCTAAAGCAAGACCAGCGCACAGGCAAATTAACCGCGGGCACGGTGGCAAGGCTGCTTACCAAAAGCCCGTTTCATCCGCATGGCATTAAGGTAATGCTGGCCGATGGACAGGTGGGGCGGGTACAGCAAATATTAGAATAAGGCGTGTTTAGATGATAAAAGAGATAATGAAAGACGAGGCTTTTTTAAGCCAGCCCAGCACCCCGGCCACTGCCGAGGATTTACCCGTGGCTCAGGATTTGCTAGACACCCTTGCCGCCAACAAAGAGCGCTGTGTAGGCATGGCTGCAAACATGATTGGGGCAGCAAAGCAGATTATTGCCGTGGATGATAACGGCAGCTACCTGCTGCTATTTAACCCGCAAATTATAAAACACAGCGAAGCTTTTGAAGCAGAAGAAGCCTGCCTTTCTTTAGAGGGCACGAGAAAAACAAAACGCTATAAATCGATTAAAGTACACTACCAAAACAGCGACTTTAAAGAGAGGCTAAAAACCTTTAAAGGGTGGACTGCCCAAATTATTCAGCACGAGATTGACCACTGCAATGGCATTATTATTTAAAAAAGGCTTGTTTTATTTTTCATTAGGTTTATAGAGCAGTTGCAAGGTGATTTATTGCACTTAAAGCGCATATTCTATTTGCATGTGCGCTTTTATTATTTACTCTGCGGCATCATTGTTATGGGCAGATACACAAGTACACCCCAAATAAAAATGTGTGTACTGCTTGCTGTTGCTGCAACTTACCAAATCCCTTTTACTATTTTAAGGCAATGCAGCACCCCTTGTAATATTGCAATTTGCTATTCATATTCCCTACAAAAAGGCACCCCGCAAAACGCGGGGTGTCTTTTACTGTATAAAACGATTTTTGTTTACAGCTTTGCAATGGGGTAACGCAGCACTGTTTTGTGTTTGGCGGGGTCTGATTTGCGAGGGTCGCTTAAGTAAATCTCGTGGTGGTAGCGGTTATCGCTTAAATCAAACCGGTAGCCGTTTTGGGCGGCGTATTCTTTCATGGCGGCAACGGTGGCGGGTTCATTATCGTAGGGGCCAAGGTGCATACACTGCACGCAAAGGCCCTCTTGGTGGGTAAAAAATTCTACCTTAGAAAAATCCTGCTTCTTTTTTTGTGTAGCCTCTTGCAGGGCCCACGCAAAATCTTGCGGGGTAACAAAATCCGGCAGGCGAATAAGAGAAATCCATATCAGTTCTTCTTTATGCTGGGGGTCAAAATCTTTGCCCGGCTGGGGCCACCAAAAGCCCTCCAGCGGGGGTACAACATACTCAAAAAATCCATTAATTGCATGGCTGCCTTTATAGCTCATTTTAAGGGTATAGGCTATGCCGTACAGCAGCTCTACCGCCTGCTTATACTGCCCGCCCTCTTGGTTAGGGTCACCCTCTCCCCTTACTGCCAAAAAGTTAAACGAGGGCACCGTAACTATGCCCGGTTGTTTTGGAGGCATATAAAACTCTTTATATTCTTTTTTATAATCAAACGCCATGATAAACACCCCTTCTGTAGGATAGTGATATCACTATACCACCCCAAAGCTGACAACAGTGTGTCACCTTTTGTGTATGGCCGTAGGTTTACTACCCCGGCTCGTATGCGGGTATTTGCACCGGGCCTTGGTATTGCCATGTAAGGCCCTCATCGGCAGAGGTATATTGCAGGTAAAAATCTTGCTTGGCAGAGTAATCGCTCATGGGGTCTTCTCCCACCAGCAGCACAAGCGTATCCTCCTGCTTATAAGGAGCCATCCCCTTAGAAAAATAAGGCTGCAAGTCTTGCGGTATATCCAGTTCAACACTTTGCCATGTAACGCCACCATCCGTGGTGCGGGCCATATCAAATCTTTTTGTGGCGGCGCTGCCCTCTGGCGAGGGGCTGGAATAACTGATAAACCCAACATCCTCGGATACAAACCCAAAAGAGAGTATGGGCCTGTCTCCGGGGCCTTCGCGCACATAAGCCCATGTTTTGCCGCCATCTATGGTGGTAAAAATGGCACATTGCTGCCAGCCCATGGTTTTATTGTAGCCCACTGCCACGTATCCCCTGCTTTGTGTGGGGAAGCTTACAAATTTGCCCTCTGTATATTCTATATCGCCGGTAACGGTTGCCGTTTGCCAGCTTTGTTCCCCATTGTTAGAGTACACAATACCCAGCGGCGTGGTAACCCCCCCGTACAAAAGGGCTGTTTTATTGGGCGATACGGTATAGCTGCCCTCTTGCAAAGAGTTATAGTAGGGGTTGCCGTCTACATAATGGTCTATTTGCTGCACATCCACCGGTACCGGCACCCATGTTTGGCCTGCATCGTAGCTTACAAAGCAGGTTTTATCCTGTATTTTATAGGGGTAAAGGCCGGGGGTAAAGGGTATGTCCGCAACATGCTGCTGGTCATATTCATCCTGTTGTTTTTGCCCGCTTTGTACATACTCTTGGTAATCCAGCAGGGCGGGGCGCAAAAACTGTACCGCGGTATAGGTGCTTTGCCCCTCGTTTTAGGCGGGCTGTTCTTCAAACTGGATAAGCCAGATTGCCTGATACTGGGTGCCATCAAAAGAAACATCCCAGTTGGCAAAGGCATCGGTTTGCCCCTGTGCCGCCGTAAAGGTAAATTGCAACAGCAGGGTGTTATCGCCGGGCATATCCTCGGTTTGCACATTGGTAATACTATAGGTTATTTGCATCTCTTTAGGGGCATAGCTAAGCTGGTAAGGCTGTAGCAGGGCTTGCAGCCACTGGGTTGCCACCTGCTCTAACGGCAGGCCGCTATCTGCCGTTACGGCATAGCCCTGCGGGGTGGTTTGTTTTAGCTGCTTTTGCAGGGTACTCCCCCGCCAAAGTGTATAGCCGTACCATCCCGCACCGCAAAGCAGAGCAGCGCACAATAAAATGCTTATTACCACAATTAATTTCTTTTTCATTTTTCTCCCACGTACCTGCCGCATATACACTATTTAATACAGGGCGGGCACTACTGCACATTATATAGTTGCCGCACCCATAAAACAAGCAATTGCATTCCTTTTGCGGTGGCTAAATATGTGCGGTTTTAAAATTATTTTGCCCTTTGGTTTGCCTGCATTATTCTGCGCTATTTTAAGATAAATGAAGGGTATTCAGCTACGCCCCAGCCATCGCCTCGCAAAAAACATTGGCTATTTTTTTGTACAGTGTGGTATAATAAAAGTACGAAATACGTTTATTTTACGAAAGGGGGACCCACCCGTGAACAAAGACCAAATAGAAAGAATGCACACAGGCAACGGCTTTATTGCCGCGTTGGACCAAAGTGGAGGCAGCACGCCAAAGGCATTGCTGCAATACGGCATTTTGGAGAACAGCTACAGCGGCGACAAAGAAATGTATGACCTTGTGCACCAAATGCGCACCCGTATTATTAAAAGCCCCGCTTTTACCTCAAAGCATATTTTGGGCGCTATTTTATTTGAAAACACCATGGACAGCACTGTGGACGGCCAATTTACCGCAGATTATCTGCTTACTAAAAAGGGCATTCTCCCCTTTTTAAAGGTAGATAAAGGCCTTGCAGAGCTAGAAGATGGCGTACAAATGATGAAGCCCATTGAGGATTTGGACGCGCTGTTAAAACGTGCCGTTGTAAAAAGTATTTTTGGCACCAAAATGCGCTCGGTAATAAAAGAGGCAAACCCCGCCGGCATACAAAAGGTGGTAGAACAGCAGTTTACCCTTGCAAAGCAAATTTTTGATGCGGGGCTTATCCCCATTATTGAGCCGGAGGTAGACATACACAGCAGGGATAAGCAGGAGAGCGAAACCCTGTTAAAGCAGGAGCTAAAGCGCCACCTTGCAAAGCTTGGCAAAAACGTAAAGGTTATTTTTAAGCTTTCCATCCCCAGTGTAGATGATTTTTACAGCGAATTAATGCAAGACCCGCATGTGGTGCGGGTGGTTGCGCTTTCGGGCGGGTACAGCCAAAGCGAGGCAAACGAGCACCTTGCCCGCAACCATGGGTTGATAGCCAGTTTTTCCCGCGCATTGGCCGAGGGGCTTAGCGCAAGCCAAAGCGATGAAGCGTTTAACGAGATGCTGGAGCGCTCGGTAAAGGCCATAGCAGCGGCGTCTTCTACCTAAGCGGTTTTATTCACTAAGGCTTTTATACCGCAAACACAATTATTATCCACTAAAGCAGGGCGCCATTTGGCGGCCCTGTTTTTTTTGCTGTGTACCCATGCCATAAATGCCGTTTTTGTATGGTATACTTTTAAATACCAGTTTAACAGGAGGAACGACGGATGACAGATAGCAGCGCACTGCTTGCATTTGAAAGTGAGTACGACGCCGAGGCCAAAGAGATACTTGTGCTTACCAGCGATAGCGGTATTGGGGCCGGGCGCGCCCGGGGCGAGGCATTTTGGACGGCCGCCCAAATGTTTTTGGCTTATGTAGACTCAGCTACCAAAGAACTGCACAAGGGCGATGGGCGGGTTGTATGGCCCATAAGTGAGGAAGAACAAAGCAATAGCAAAGAGTGGATGCGGCTTTTTAAAAAAGGGTGCATTTACCGCTTAAAGGTGCGCGAGCTTACAGACAAAACTGTGCCAGATGGCATGATGCCCTCTTTTTACAACCGGTTTTTGGTGGTTGAGATAATGCAGGAGGATGCCGAAAACGAAGCCCTTGCCCATATTTTGGCAGAGCACCGAAAACCCGTATTTTTTACAGATGCCGACCTTGGTACCTTTGAGCTAAATAAGCAGCTTGGTTTGTTTGATGGCAGCATACAGTGGATGGGCAAAAAAACATCTGCCACGCTGGAAGTAAACCCCGCCAGCAAACCCAGCTGGAAAAAAGCCGCCAACGTTATGCGCACTTTGGTGCAGCGGCAAAAAGAACAAGAGGCCGAGTTTAAAGCCTTTGCCGCAAATAAACTAACCCCGCTTGCCAACGAGTGGAGCGAGGATGACGCCAAAATAACCGAAGACGCCTTTGCAAACAAAATATACCTGCGCAACCTTGTGGCGGCAAGCGGCGGAAAATACATTGCCTATTACGACGATGGCAATATGTTTGCCGGGCATAGCATTACCCTGTATGGCAGCCTTAAAAAGGGCATTTCTTCTGCCAATATTGAGGGTTAACTTTTGTATTTACTATGTAAAATGTTTTTAATTGAGGTTGAAAACAATTTTATATCGTATAATATGTATTAGACACTCGGCGGCCTGCGGTGCCCAAAGGGCCGCTGCCGGGCAAACACTCACAAAAAACACTTTTGGAGGAATGAATGAAAAAAATTGCAGTATGCATTTTAATGGCAGCTGTGCTGGCTGCCGGAATTTTAGGTGGGCTTGGGCAGGTAAAGCCACAGCCGCAACCTGCCAGCGCGGCAGAGGAAATGACGGGAATTACAGCAGATATACAGGCTATTACCACGCAGCCCCATGTTGCGGGCAGCCCCGAAAACCGTGCTGTGCGGGATATGATTGTAGAGCGTGCCAATTTGCTGGGGCTGAAGGCAGAAGTTTTGCTTTTTGAATTAAACATACCCGCCTTTATAGCCGATTGGCAGCAGGAATATGATGAAGCCAGCAACTACGAGCGAAACCAGATAGAAAATTACATTTCTTCTTTGGGCTATTCTACCCTAGAGGAACTGGTACGTGGCAACTTGAATGCCGCCGATATTGATGTGCTACCCTTAGACAATGTGCTGATAAAAATAAACGGCACCGCGCCGCAGGGCACCGTGATGTTTGTTTCTCACTACGACAGTGTTATTACAGCCCCCGGCGCAGGTGACGATGCATTGGCCGCCGCCTGTATGCTAAACCTGATGGAGAGCATGGCCAAAAACCCGCCCCAAAACGACGTATACTTTTTGTTTACCGATGGCGAAGAGGTAGGCCTTTTGGGCGCTGCCGATTTTGTGC
>JBKEAM010000129.1:0-19531 GCA_047972265.1 Oscillospiraceae bacterium
GCAATGCGGTAACCAAGCAGGGCAACCTCTTTAGAGTAAGTGGGAATATCTAAAATGTTAAGATAGCCCGAAATGCCAGACAGTACAACACTGTCGTTAATGGGGTCACGGTAATGGTCGGGGATGCCTGCAAGACCTTCTGCCACACCCAAAATGGTACCTACATTGCCTGCGTTACAGTCGGTGTCCCAGCCGCACATGGTGGCAATCTCTACCGTGCGGGCAAAATTGCCCTTGCCATATAGCATAGATAAGATGCATACGCCTGCGTTGGGGATAATATGGCATACGCCGGGATATTTATCGTAGCCCCAGTCATCCACCAGCATTTGGTGGCAGGCGCGCCAATCCTCGGGGTTAGAGTTGTGGAAGTTGATAACGGCATTGGATACACGGCGATAGGTGCAATCCTCGGGGATTTCGGCAAAGCCGGCCTGCATAATCTCGTTGATATCCGAAGTTTCAAACGCTTTTGCAATACAAGCGCACATAAAGCGCGCGCCGTATACACCCTCACCATCGTGAGATACGCTGGCGGCTGCCGCGCCATAATCGGCTGCGCGGGTGGGGTTAGCAGGGTTTACAAGACCCCATGTATCTATAAATATCTGGCCGCCAATCTGCTCTGCCATGGTTGCGCCGTTTTGCTTTATAGAGCCGGACTGTGGTGCAGGGATGCCCATTTTAAGGTTTAGGTAAGCGGTGTGCTCTGTGCTGCGGCCATAGCCGCCCCACCAAAACATACCCACGCCCTCACGGGCATAGTTTAACCATGCATTTGCAACGTCTTGGGGCACCAGTGCCCTATCCTTTGCATCATCATACAGGGCGCGCAAAAAATATACAGGCCCGTTAACATCATCATCGGCTGCAAAGTTTTTATATTCTTTTACATAAGAGGTAATCTCCCCATATGTATCGCGTATACGTTCATATGTCCAAATGGTAGGTTCTACCGGAGCCCCCACCCGAATGCCGATATTCATGCCCAAAAGACCCGAGTACACCTTTTCTAGATAATTTTTTACCACCGTTTAACCATCCTTTCGCCTGTGTGAGATACTCTTGGTTTCTATTTTATCACGAGAAACACTCACGAAACAAATAAAGAAACCGGTTTCTTTAATATTATACTTTTTTTGCCCAAGACAAATCAATATGCCAAAACCAACAAAACCACCCGCAATAATATATACAAAACTTACAAAGCCCCTTAAAACCGCCCAGATAAAGCAACCGAGACTTGCGAACCCGCCGCAAACCTTTTATAATAACTTTGTGCAAAAGCAGATACTTCGTTTGGGTTTCTGTACCGGTTTCTGTTCTTTATAAGCTGGGTACTGCCTTTTACGAAATTTTTAAAAAGGAGCCAGTCCATGTCAAATTACAGCATCTCTGACATTGCCCGGATTTGCGGTGTTTCCAAGGCAACTGTTTCCCGCGTTATCAATAACAAATCTACCGGGGTTGGAGAAAATACAAAAAAACGGGTGCAAAAGGTAATTGAAGAGCTAAATTACCGCCCCAGCATGCTGGCCCGCAGCGTTGCCACCTCCCATTCGGGCTTGATAGGCCTTGTTATTCCCGATATTTCCAGCCTTTTTTATCCCGAAATTATCAGCGGCGTAAACAATTACCTGTCTGCACACGGCTATTCTATCATTCTTGCCAACACCGACTACAGCACCGAAAAAGAGCGTATTCAATTATTAAGCATGGTAGATAAGCGGGTGGATGGCGTTATTTTATGCTCTGGCGTAAGCAACGAGGATTTTTTATCAGACTATCGGCAATATAACATCCCCCTTGCCTCTATAGGGCGTATGTACGACAATTACCTGTGTGATATAAGCATAAGCGGCGACAACGTAAAGGGCGCGCGGTTTGCGGTGCGCCACCTGATTGGCACCGGCAATAAACGCATTGCACTGTTAAGCGGCAACGCCGATGTAGCCGGTACCCGCCAGCGTATACAGGGCTACCGCGAGGCATTGGAAGAAGCCGGAATTGCGTTTGACCCAGCTTTAATTTACAACGGAGAATACTCGATTGCCTCGGGCATAGAGATGACCCAGCGGATACTGGCCGATAAAAAAGACTTTACCGCCGTGCTTGCCGGCAGCGATTTGATTGCCATAGGCGTTATAAAAGCATTAAAGCGCGCGGGCATTGATGTACCAAGCCAGGTTGAAGTAATGGGTTTTGACAATATTTCTCTTTCAGAAATATTTGAACCACAGCTTTCTACCATATCAAAGCCGCATTATGATATGGCTGTGGAGATTTCTCGTAAGTTATACCGCATGATAAACGGAAAAAAGAATGATATTGCGCATTTTGTTGTAGAGCCTCAATTGATAGTGCGCGAAACAACCAAAGCTTAAAAAGATACCGGTTTTTATCCCTATTTCATTTAATAATAATATAGCAGTGGCTATTATTGGTGTTTTTGCACAAATAATAGCCACTTTTTTTGCCAAAAAGCGCCATTGAAAACTATTTTGCACATATGCTACACTGTCTAAAGAAACAATTAACGAAAGCGGTTACTCTATTTTAAATCGTTGCCGTTTAATTAGCTGAATTGTAAGGGGGAAATAGTGCTTTGAAAAACTCGTCCTCTCCCCGTTCGCTTTTGCCAAACAAGCGGCCGTTGTGGAAAAAAATTGCCGAAAACAAAATACTCTACCTTATGTTGGCGCCCACCCTCATTTATTTTATCTTTTTTAGGGTATGGCCAATTATAAACATGCGCCTTGCTTTTTTTACCTATAAATCCAAGGGGCCGTGGGAGTGGGCCGGTCTTAAATATTTTAAAATGATATTTAGCACTTCGGCGTTTTCTAACATTCTTACCAACACACTTATCATCAGCTTTATGAAATACGTAATGCTGTTTCCGTTTTTTGTTATCTTTGCCCTATTGCTAAACGAGCTGCGCTCCAAGAGGTTTCGCAAAATTGTACAGGTTGTATCGTACCTGCCCCACTTTTTGTCTTGGGTTGTTATTGCCGGTATTTGGATAAGCGCCTTAAACCAGTCCAGCGGCGTTGTAAACCAAATTATCACCCTGCTTGGCGGTACCGCAAAAGACTTTATGACAGATAAGGGCGCCATACGTTGGGTTCTTTTGTTCTCGGAGGCTTGGCGAAGCATCGGCTGGGATTCTATTGTGTTTTTTATAGCCATTATCAACATAGATCCTACCTTGTACGAGGCCGCCATGGTAGACGGCGCCAGCCGGATGAAGATTATTACCCGCATTATTTTGCCGGCCCTTGTAGTGCCTATGACCACCGTGTTTATTTTAAACCTTGGCTTTTTTATGACAGCCGGGTTCGACCAGGTATTTAACTTTACCAACCCCGCGGTAAACAGTGCCATAGACATACTGGATACCTACACCTACCGCTTGGGTCTCGAAAACGGACAGTACTCTTTGGCCAGCGCCGTAAGCCTGCTAAAAGGCGTTGTTGGTATGGGCCTTGTGTACATCACTCATAAAATATCCAAAAAAGTTACCGGCAAAGGCGTTTGGTAGAAAGGGGGCCATATAGTGGGAAACAAAGCAATAAAACGTAAAAAAAGAATCTCCATTTCTCAAAT
This sequence comes from Oscillospiraceae bacterium, assembly GCA_047972265.1. GTDB lineage: Bacteria > Bacillota > Clostridia > Oscillospirales > Ruminococcaceae > JAAYCI01. The sequence continues at coordinate 3,607 of JBKEAM010000129.1, forward strand.
AATCATTATTACTATTTTTCTGTTTATCATTTTTGCTGTAATGGTTCCTCTGCTTAACATTTTGGCCCGTTCTTTTTCAGACCCGACGTTAAGCCCTTCGATGAAGGGGCTGGATATTATCCCAAAGGGCTTTAGCCTTATCAACTACCAAATTATCCTTAGCAACCCCGTTATTATGCCCGCGCTTTTCAACTCTATCTTTATCACTGTTGTGGGCACTGTATTAAACATAGTGCTTACCGTTATGGCAGCCTATGTGCTTACCCGTCCAAACCTGCCCGGCAAAAGCGCTTTTATGGTATTTTTTATCATTATGATGCTGTTTGACCCCGGCCTTGTGCCCGAGTATCTGGTGGTAAAATCTTTGGGGCTTTTGGGCAGCCAGTGGTCTGTTATCCTTTCTATGGCCGTAAATGTGTACTACCTTATTATTATGATGCGTTATTTTGAGGATGTACCCTCGGCCCTGTACGAAGCCGCAAAAATAGACGGCGCCGGGCATATACGCACTCTTTTCTCGGTAGCGGCTCCCCTTTGCAAGCCCGGCATTGCAACCCTTACCATGTTTTACGGTGTTGTGCGCTGGAACGAGTATGTAAGGGCGGGCGTATACATCACCTCCCTTAAAAACAGCCCCTTGCAGGTAATTTTGCGTAAGTTTTTGGTAGAGGGCGATACCACTACCCTAATTGGCGCACAAAACCTGCTTAACTATAACGAACTGGCAAAAATAGATTATACCGCCCTGTCTTTTGCCACCATTGTAATTGCCATTATCCCCATTTTAATATGCTATCCCTTTGTTTTGCGGTACTACAATACCGGCATTATGGAGGGCGGCGTAAAAGAGTAAGCGCCGTTTGCCACCACTGCTAACAATATTGGTTTTTATTTGCTGCATTGGCGGCCTGGTTTCTTGTTGCCCCACCGGACGTTTCCGGTTAAAAATATTTTGTATCAACGCTATATTATTACAGGAGGAAAGTTATGAAAAAACTATTGGCTTTTGGTTTAAGCACACTGCTGGCTGTTGGGCTGCTGGCAGGATGCGGTGGCAGCGCTTCCAGCGCAAGCACCCCCGCAAGCACTCCCGCAGCATCGGTTAACGAGGACGGATGGGTATCCATTGGTTCTGCCAACGCACCTGTTCCTGTTACCATTGTAGTAAAAGACGTTTTGCCCGATGAAGCAGACGTTCTTCTTTTAGAGGCTGCTGTAGAAGAAAAAATGGCCGCACACGGTCAGTATATCGACCTTCAGTTTTTAGAGCCACCCGCAGGTTCTTACGGCACCGCACTTCCGCTGGCTGTACGCAGCGGCGAAATTGATGCCGATCTGATTTACTTCCAGGGCGGAGACCAGCCCCTTGCACAAGAAGGCCTGCTGGAAGACCTTACCTCTTACATCGAAAACTCTACCTACGTTAAAAACATTATGGAGCCCGCCAGCGAAGAGCGTATGAAAAACTACCCCTACCTGCTGTGGCTGGCCCCTGCCAGAACTGCCGTGCCTGTAATGCGTAAAGACTGGGCCGACCAGCTGGATACTTACGATGCATTGGTAGCAGACCCCACCATTGATAACTACATTGCAATGTTTAAAGAGCTGAAAGAAAAGGGCCTTGCCAAATATGCCCTTACCGCAGACGGCTCTACCACCCGTTGGGACTCTGTATTTAACCAAGCTTTTGGTGTTACCGCCACTGTTGTACAGGAAGATGGCACCTATGTATTTAGCAAAGCCACCAGCGCCGAAAAAGACAAGCTAGCCTTTTATGCAGAGCTATATGCCGAAGGCCTGATTGATCCCGATTACCTCACCAACTCTTGGGACGTAGCCGAGCAGAAATTTTACGAGGGCGAAGTTGGCCTGTATGTTGGCAACATTGGCGCTACCGTAAAAATTTACAACGACAAAATGGTTTCTACCAATGGCGAAGAAGCCGAATTGGTTGTTTTGCCCCCTGCCAAAGGCGTTGCACAGGGCTATGCCGCTGTTGACGTAACCAAAGAGGGCCGTGGCTTTGCAATGAACGCAGACTCTGAAAACAAAGACGCCGCATGGGCATTTTTAGAGTTTATGGCAAGCCCCGAAGGCCGTATGCTGGATAAGCTGGGCATTGAAGGCGTGCACTACAACGTAGAAAACGGCGAAATTGTATTTACCGATAGCTTCCCCAACTGGTGGAGCCGCATTTGGGAAACCACCTACAACTTTGAGCCTGAGTATCCCCTTGCACAGCCCATTTACCCGCAGGCCGCACAAGATTCTTTAGAAATGGCCGCTAAATACTATGTAGAAGACGTAAACATTTTGGTACCCGAAGAGCTGGTTGCCATCAACGATGGTTTAAGCAGCCTGTACCTCGAATACTCCACCGACGTAATTCGTGGAAACGACTCTGTAGACAACTTCGACTCGTTTGTTAAAAAATGGAACGATGCTGGTGCCGGAGACTTTACCTCTTACTTCGATTCTGAGTTGGGCTAATCCCCTCTATATTAACCACCTGCACTTTTAACTTATACCGCTGTTGCGGCACTTGCCGCAACAGACGGTTTTACCAAAGATACACAAACCATACCGACGCAAAGCAACTTTTCCAGAATATGAGGAGCGATTATGACAACTAGAAATGAACTGGTAAACAATCCCGATTTCGCTTTTGAAAAGGCATACGGCGCACTGTGCGGCCTTGCCATCGGCGACTCTTTTGGAGACGCCGCCAGAAAACCCGAAAATCGTGCCAACTATGGCGTAACCACCGATTTTAACAAAGGGGCTTCTTGGAGTACGGACGACACTGAGTTTGCCCTGCTTACCGCAAAAACATTGATTGCCTGCAAGGGCGAGCTGACCACAGACGATGTTGTAAATGCCTGGATGGAAGATGTTGTTGTGCAGGACGAATTTAAACGTGGCGGCGCAAGCGAAGTAGAAGCTGCTGCAAACCTTCGCCGTGGGCTTCGCCCCCCTCTTTCGGGCAAGTATAATTCTTTTCATATGAGCGACGGCTCTGCTATGCGCATTGGGCCTGTGGGCATTATTTGCGCAGGTGACCCCGAGCGTGCCGCTGCCATGGCCGAAATTGATGCTTCTATCAGCCATTACCGCGACGGCATTTGGGGCGCACAGGCTGTTGCCGCCGCTGTTTCGGTAGCTATGATAGATGCTACCATAGACGAAATTATTGCCGCTGCCATGCACGTTATCCCCACCGATTCTTGGCTGTACTACGCCATGAACCACACCTTTGAAATTATCGAAAAGGCAAACGGTTCTGTGCTGGATTCTTGGATGCCTATTCACGATGCTTTAATTACAAGCTCTTGGGCTACCACTGCCGAGGCCATTCCCTCTGCCTTTGGCTGCTTAAAGCTGGTAAACAAAACCTTTAAAGAGGGCGTACTGCTGGCTGGTAACTTTGGCCGCGACGCAGACACCATTGGTGCTGTAGCCGGTTCTATCTTGGGCGCCAAATACGGCATTTCCAGCATTCCCGTAGCATGGGCCGAAAAGGTACGTTACCCAAGCGGCACCTGCCTGCAATTTACCAAAGGGCTGGACATTAAAGAAACCGCTGCACAGCTTGCCAAACTAATTAAATAATGCAGCAATATTTGTAAAAGCCGGAGTGTGCTTTAAAATCCTGCAACACATTGTATACAGAACCCAGTGGCCGCCCTGTGGGGTGGTTAACCGGCCGGCTGTATGTGTATGCCGCCGGATTTTACAGCACACTTTTTTATTTGCAAAGGATATATTTACCGTTTTGTGCCTCGCCTGCATTTATTTGCACCCGGTACAAAGGGCCTTTGGATGAGGAGAATCGACATGAAAATTGAAAAACCCGCTATTGCCGGCACCATGGAATCTAGCGATGCAATGGTGCGTGTAGAGCCCCTGCCCGGGCAGGGCTTGCAGCTGGAAATAGAAAGCATTGTTATAAAACAATTTGGCGAAGCCATACGTGCGCTGATGCTGCAAACCCTTGCCGAATGTGATGTAAGCGAGGGGTATGTGTCTGTGGTAGACCAAGGCGCATTGGATTGCACACTAAAAGCACGGCTGCAAACGGCTTTGCAGCGCGCGGGAGGAAATGCGGAATGAGCGATGCACAGCAACTGCGCCGCACACTATTGTATGTGCCGGGCAATAGCCCTGCCATGCTGCAAAATGCACATATTTATGGCAGCGACTGCCTTGTGTTTGATTTAGAGGATGCTGTTTCGGTTGCCGAAAAAGACGCCGCCCGCCAGTTGGTATATGGGGCGCTTACCTCGCTGGATTTTGGCAATTGCGAAATGATTGTGCGCATTAACGACTACACCACAGAAGTAGGACGGCAGGACATTGTACAAATGGTTAAAACCAAAAAGGCAGTTTTGCGGCTGCCCAAGGCAGAATCTGCCGCTGATATTGAAGCGTGTGATGCTTTAATCACCAAGGCCGAAGAATCCTGCGGCGCACAAAAGGGCATCACCCGTATTATGGCCTCGCTGGAAACAGCCATTGGCGTGTTAAACGCCCGCGAAATTGCCTGTGCTAGCCCCCGCTTAATAGGCATTTCTTTAGGGGCCGAGGACTTTGTAACCGACCTTAAAACCACCCGCAGCCCCCACGGCACCGAGCTTTTGTTTGCCCGCAGCAGCATTGTGCTGGCAGCGCGTGCCGCCGGTATAAACGCCATAGATACCGCCTACACCGATGTAGACAATGACGAGGGATTTTTGCAAGAAACCCTGCTGATAAAGCAACTGGGCTTTGATGGCAAAAGCGTAATCAATCCAAAACAAATTGGCCCTGTACACAGCGTGTTTACCCCTACCCAAAAAGAAATTGAACATTCACTGGATATACTGGAGGCCATACGGCAGGCAACCGAGCGTGGCTCGGGCGTTGCCTCGTTAAACGGCAAAATGATAGACAAGCCCATTGTTACCCGCGCGCAGCATATGCTGCAATTGGCCGAGGCATCGGGCATAGTAAAGGAGGGCCGATACAATGGATAAACAGCAAAACCAAACTGTGGGCAACCTACGTGGCCCTTACATCCCCTCCACCACCCCTAAAAACGAGCATGGAAGCAAGGTGGTTAACTCCCTGCAAGAAATTGTAAAGTTATGCGGCCTTACCGATGGGATGACCATCTCTTTTCATCACCACTTTAGAAGCGGCGACCGCCTTGTGGATTGGGTGCTGGACAGCCTAGCTGAGATGGGCTTTAAAAAACTCACCGTACTGGCAAGCTCTTTGCCCGGCGGGCATACAGACCTGATACACCACCTGCAAAGCGGTGTAATTGGCCGGTTAGAAAGCAGCGGCCTGCACGGCGCACTGGGAGAAGCTATCTCTTACGGAGCAATGCAGCAGCCTGTTGTATTTCGCTCTCACGGCGGGCGGGCGCTTGCCATTGCGCAGGGCGATACTCCTATCGACATCGCCTTTTTATCGGCCCCCAGCTCGGACGCTTTTGGCAACGCCAACGGCTATACCCCAGACGACGATGACGGCATGATGTGTGGCTCTTTGGGGTATGCACAGGTAGATGCACAATTTGCAAAACACACCGTAATTGTTACAAACCACCTTGTTTCTTATCCCAATACGCCCTACGGCATCTCGCAGCAGTGGGTAGATTATGTGCTGGTATCAGATGTAAAAATAGGCGAACCCTCTGGCATTATGCAGGGCACCACCCGCTCTTCTTTTTCTCCCAAAGAAAGTTTGATTTCCGAAAAGGCCGCAAAAGTAATAGAGGCAAGCGGTTATTTTTACGATGGATTTTCGATGCAAATGGGTTCCGGCGGGGCCTCGCTGGCCACTGCCGCATTTTTGCGCCAAAGCATGCTGCGGCGCAACATCCATGCCTCGTTTGCGCTGGGCGGCATTACCGGTAGCATTGTTGCCATGCATGAAGAAGGCCTGATCGGCCGATTGCTGGATGTGCAATCTTTCGATTTGCGAGCGGCAGAATCCTTGCGTAAAAACCACTATCACCGCCAAATATCGGCTCTGTATTACGCGGCGGCAGGCCCGCGCGGCGCAGCGGTAGACCAACTGGATTTTGTGGTACTCTCGGCGCTGGAAATTGACACAGGATTTAATGTAAACGTGCTAACCGGGTCGGACGGGATCATTCGTGGGGCCATTGGCGGCCACTCGGACACTGCGGCAGGCGCAAGCCTTACGGTTATTGCCACCCCCCTTACCCGCGGGCGCATCCCCTGCATTGTAGAAAAAGTGCTTACCGTTACCACCCCCGGCAATACGGTAGATGTATTGGTTACAGACCAGGGCATTGCCGTAAACCCCGCACGCAAAGAGCTTGCACAAAGACTTGCAGAGGCAGGCATTGCCACCGTAAGCATAGAAGAATTAAGGCAAAAAGCGCTAACCATAACAGGGCAGCCCTCGCCCATTCCCTTTACAAACAAAGTGGTTGGCCTTGTGGCCTACCGCGATAATACCTTGCTGGACAGTGTGTACGAAGCTGTGCGCTGATGCGCTGTTGGGTTGTTATTTTACTGTAAGGAGCACCAATGTACCATATAGAACATTTATTGCCCGCGCAAACGCAAAAGTTGCAAATTGTGCGCCAGTTTTTGGCAGATAACGGCCTTGCGTGGGAAAGCGGCATTACCTTTACCGTTGCCATTTGGGAAAAAGAAACACTGGTTGCCACCGGCTCTTTAGAGGGGCCGGTGTTAAAATGCATTGCGGTGGATGCCACGGTGCAGGGGCAGGGCTATACCTCTACGGTGGTTACCCAGCTTACAAACCGTGCGCTTGAAGAGGGCTACAGCCGATTGTTTTTATATACAAAACCCGGCAACGAAAAATTGTTTTCTTCCTTTGGGTTTTACAAAATTGCCGCTACCCCCACCGTTGTATGGATGGAAAACCGCAAAAACGGCCCACAAAACTATATCCTTAGCAAAAAACGGGCCGATTTTAAGGGTACCATTGGCTGTATTGTTGCCAATGCCAACCCCTTTACCAACGGGCACTTGCACTTGGTAAAAACCGCCTGCCGCGCGTGTGACTTTGTGTACCTTTTTATTGTAAGCGAAGACAACAGCGTGTTTTCTTTTGCAGACCGTTTTATGTTGGCGCAGCAGGCCACAAAAAGCCTTGAAAACTTGGCAGTTGTGCCAACCGATGCCTATATGGTATCGGCAGCTAGCTTTCCCAGTTACTTTTTAAAAGACCCTGCCGACGCAAAAGAGGTTGGCGGAGAGCTGGACGTTGCCGTATTTGTGCAAAAAATAGCAAAACCGCTTGGCATTACACGCCGCTTTGTGGGCGAAGAGCCTTTTAGCCCCATAACCGCCGCTTACAACGCCAGCATGCTGGCTGCATTGCCACAAAACGGGATACAGGTAACGGTTGTGCCCCGGCTTACACAGGGCGGGGTGCCCATATCTGCCACCACAGTACGCCGCTTGTACAATGCACGCCAATATAAAGATCTTGCCCCGCTTATACCGCCCACCACCTACCAGTACCTTGTGCAGCGGGGTGGCGGGCATGAGTGAAATAAGCTTGCAGCAAATGCTGGATGCTCGCGAGCAACGCGCTAAACACCAAACCACCCTTTTACAGGGTGCAAGCGGCGGCTGTATGGTAAGCTTTACCCTTAACATAGCCGGGCCCCAAAAACACCCGCCTTTTGCCCATAGTACATTTGTGGCCGGTGTACAGCGGTTAGACGAGGTTTTGCAGCACCACAATATCTTGGTTGTTAAAAAAGATGTTTTTTATAAAGATACAGGGGACGAGGCCTATTACCTGCTAAACGCCGATGTGCAACGCATTAAATCGCTTACCTGCCAAATAGAGGAGCACCACCCACTGGGCAGGCTGTTTGATATGGATGTGCTGTACCCAGATGGCACAAAGGCAGTACGCCAAACAGCAGGGCTAAGCACACGGCAGTGCCTGTTGTGCCAAAACCCGGCAAAGGTATGCGCACGCAGCCGTACACACACGGTAGAGCAACTAACACAAAAAACGCAGCAGATAATGCAGGGCTATTTTTACGGTCGTTTTGGGCATACTATACAACATTTGGCACAAAAAGCTTTGCTAATGGAAGTGGACACCACCCCAAAGCCGGGCCTGGTAGACCGCAGCAATAACGGTGCGCATTATGATATGGATATCCATACTTTTTATGCTTCTACACGGGCTATCTCACCTTTTTTTAAAACCTTTGCCCTGCAAGGCCTTATTTGCACAAAACCCCTTCCCTGCTTTTTAGAGGAGCTGCGCCCCACCGGCCTGTTGGCCGAAAAGGCAATGTGTGCCGCTACAAACGGCATTAACACGCACAAAGGCGCTATTTTTTCTTTGGGTATTTTATGCGCTGCGGCGGGGTATGTATACGCTAACAAACAAGCGCTGGATGTAGCGGAGATTTGCCATACTGCCGCCCACATTGCGGCACCCGCATTGGCGCAAATACAAAACATGTCTTTTCCGCTTACCAATGGAGAAAAGGCCTTTACCCAAAATAACCTTACCGGTGCCCGTGGCGAGGCTGCGAGTGGCTTTAAAACCGTGCTTTGCCACGGCCTACCTGCCCTGCAAAGAGCCTTGGCGGGCGGGTTAAGCCTAAACGATGCGGGCGCCATTTGCCTGCTGCACATACTTGCCAGCGCGCAGGATACCAATGTTGCTGCACGGGCAAGCGGCAGCACCCTACAAGCTATCCAGCAGCGTTTGCAGAACAAGCTAAACATTGGCGCCAATTATGCTGATTTGCTTGCATTTGCGGCAGAACTGGATACAGAGTTTATTGGGCAAAACCTAAGCCCCGGCGGCAGTGCCGATTTGCTGGCGGTTACCTATTTTTTGCATTTTATCAGCAAAAGCAAAGCCTTTTAGGCATAGTTAACTAATTAAAGGCATAAAAAAAGAACTCTTTTCAGGGTTCTTTTTTGTGTTTACAACTTAAGCAACGTCAGAAACATCCTCTACTTCAACAATGCTTTCTACCGGCACTTCTGTTTCAACAACAGATTCCGGCTCTACTGTATCGGTAGTAACGCTCTGGCTCTCTACTTCGGTATCCACTACAGGCACGCTGTCAATGCTCATTTTGGTTACGGTTGCATTAAAGCCTGTAATAATTACTTGGTGTTTAGCACCGCTTTTCAGCGATACATACTCACTGCTAACAGTAGCTGTACGTGTAGCAGTAAATGTAGCATTGGAGAAAGCCTGGTTTGCTGTAACTTCATTGCTGGAAATATTTGCATATTCGCTGGTTACAGTCCACTGGTAGTTGTTAAGATTGGCAATGCTTCTGCCAATAGAGGAGTATCCGCCCCTAAGGTTTAGAGGAGTGCCCACTACCATGTTGATGTCTGCGTTCAGGTATTCTTCTGTAATGGTGGCGTTTAAAAGACCCTTAACGCCTTTGAACCGGTGATAGCTGCGTAGCCACTTTTTGCGCCATATACAACAGCTTTAAGTGTTGCATTGCTGGCCTCAACATAGCCGTTTACAGTTTCGATACCGGCGCGCACGCCGTTACCCTGCATTGTAGCGCCTGTGCGGGCTGCAATTTGGCCTTTGTTGTAAATACGGATTCCAACGCTGTCTGCGGTGGCAGTGGCTTCACCATAAATGGTGCCGCTCCCGTTTGCAAAAATGCTGTCTCCGCCATTGCCTTTGCACAAAATGCCGGTGGTTTTGCCTTCGCCGTGGATAACAGATCCAGCGCCGTTGGTGTGGATGTATTCATCGGAGTGCAGGCCTACATCGCCGCTGCCTTTAAGGGTACTGCCGGTAATTACCGACATGTAAGACTTAGAGTAAGCGCCAATGGTTTCGCCCTTTGCAATCATTTTGCTGTTACGCAAAACAGAGATGTACTGTGTTTCTGCACGGGCACCTGCGCCACTGCAGCCCACTGCATTCAGGGTGCTGCCGTCCAGTACAGAGAAGTACTGGTATACACGGATGCCGTTGGTGATGCCGGTAGCCTCTACAGTGCTACTACGGCAGATGGAAGCATAGCCTCTTTCGGAGTACATGCCGTACCCGGAGTAGCCGTTGGCTACGATGCTGCTGCCGTCTAAAACAGAATAGTAAGAACCGTTGTTAATGCCATCGATGCCGCCCTGGGCAAAAACCTTGCTGCCGCGCAAGATAGAAAGGTAAGTAGATGCCTTAATGCCGTATTTACCCGCTTTGGCGCATGCATCCAAAGTACTGCTGTCGCGTACTTCTATATAACTGCCGCCATATACTGCGGTAGAGGGCGAGGCGGAGTTTGCCGACTGGGCACGGGCAATTAACTTGCCTGCTTTTTCTATTACATAGTAGGTTTTGGTGTAGGTGCCGTAGTCTCCGCCCACTGCTGTAACAGTACCCTTGGCAATTTCGATAAAGGTACCGGAACGGATGCCATATTTTGCACCCTGTGCAACTATGTTCATCTGTGCGGTACACTCGTGAACATCAAAATAACCTACGTCAATTGCCACATCTTTTGTGGTAACAACGTTTAATGTTCCCGATCCACCCATAACCTGAAACTTGCCTTTGCAGATAATGGAGTTGATGTTAACCGGCTGTGTATTGTTAAGATACACCTTTAAGGTTCCCGCTCCACTATAAATAACCGAATCTTCTGTCAAAGAATATTTTTTACCTTTATTGTCGGTAAGTACACTGTTGTTCCCCTCTGTTGTAATGGTTACTTTAGTGCGCAAATCAACATTTTGTGTAAGCACCGTATACGGTGTTGCCGCATTAAATCCTAACGAAAAAATTGCTAACAGCATCACAGTAAGTACCACTACTACAATGGGGACAAGAATTTTAGATCTCTTTTTCTTCTCTGTCATTCCCTATTCTTCACTTTCATTATGAATACCTGCTTTCATACCAATTATCTGCGTTTTTAAAGCAATTTTTGCACATTTGTCAAAGGGTGGTTAAGGCAAATATACAATAAGACTATAAATTAGCAAATAATAGATACTATTATCATTTTTACACGTATAAAAGTCAATATTTTATACTTATAATAAAATTGATTTTTTTATTTTAAGCATTTTTGAGAAAAAAGAACTCTTATCATTTTTTAAAAATATGTTTATTTGCGCATCCGCTTATTTGTTAACATTTTATAAATAACTCCTCAGCAAATTGCAAACAGCAGGCTGTTAATATGCATACATCACACTTAATAAGGAGGTTCTCTTGATGAAAAAGAAAAATTTTGTTTCTATGCTTTTGGGCACCATTGGCGGCATTTTGTTTGCCCTTGGTATGTGCATGTGTTTGCTGCCGCAGTGGAACGCTTTTACCCCCGGCATTGTTGTTGCCGCTATTGGCCTGTTGGTGCTTATTGTAATGCTGCTTATCCGCCGCAAAATGGAGGGCAAACCGGCTGTTGCCATAAACGCCAAAGCTGTTGGCACCATTGTACTTGGTATTGTTGGCGCGCTTGTTTTGGGTGTTGGCATGTGCATGACAATGGTGTGGAGCGGCCTGATGATACCCGGCATTGCTGTGGGCAGCGTGGGCATTATACTGCTTATTTGCCTTGTACCTATGTATAAAGGCCTGCACCAATAATCCCCTAGCCAGAAAGGACTATAAAAAATGAAATTTGCCATATGGATTACCAGCGGCATAGCACTTACCGCTGCGGCCGCCACATTAATTATTGCGTTATCGAAGAAAGGAAAATTACCATGGCAGAATACAAACTAAAAACCCCCAAGGCAATTGAAAAAACCGTTGTGGGCGCCTATAAAAAGATAGAAAATGGCGTTACCGAAACCTATAAAAAAATAGAGGACGCCTTTGTGCACACCTTTTTAGAAGAAACCCCAAGTTTAGACGCTTCTGCACCTGCAAAACCTGCCAAAGAATCAAAATAGCAAGGGTTGCCACTGCGCTGCATCTGCCTGCAATACCAAACCATATATTGCATACCACTCTTTAAGGCCCCGGTATATACCGCCCACACTGGGGCTTTAAAACAGCGCGGCGCAAACAAAACTTTAACAATTGCATGGTATAATAAACAAAATAATTTGTATTGCGAAGGAGCCGTATTATGTTTAAATTGCTTGTGGTAGAGGATGAACGGGAACTAAACCGCACCGTTTGCTCTTACCTGATGCAAAACGGCTACGAGGCGGTGGGCTGCCTGAATGCAAACGAAGCATACGATGCAATGTACTCTACACTTTTTGATTTGATTATTTCGGACATTATGATGCCCGGCATTGATGGGTACGAGTTTGCCGCCACCGTGCGAAAGCTAAACCAAGACATTCCCATTCTTTTTATTACCGCGCGGGACGACCTTACCTCTAAACAGCGCGGCTTTAGGGCCGGCATAGACGATTACATGGTAAAGCCTATAGAGCTGGACGAAATGCTTTTGCGCATTGGTGCCTTACTGCGCCGGGCAAAAATTGCCACCAGCAAAAAACTGAACATTGGCAGCTTTACAATGGATGCCGAAGAATATACCGCCTATTTAAACGAAGAACCCATTGCCATGACAGTGCGTGAGTTTAACCTTTTGTACAAACTGCTATCTTACCCAAAAAAAACTTTTACACGCACCCAGCTTATGGATGAGTTTTGGGATGCCGAAACTTCTTCGGGGCCCCGTACCGTAGATGTATATGTTACAAAACTGAGGGATAAGCTATCTGCCTGCAACGATTTTGAAATTATTACTGTACACGGGCTTGGATACAAGGTGGTGCCAAAATGAAAAACAAGCCCCGCGATAAAAGAATAAACCGCAGCTTATTTTCTTTTAAAAATTACATTGTATTTTTTATTTTAATTTCGTTTGCGGTAACGGCCTGCTTTTTGCTTTTTTTAGACAAAATAGAGGTAAACACAAAAGACATACGCTACAGTGCCATTATTACCTTTGGCAACGTATTGTTTTTAAGCCTGCTTTTTACCCTTGTAGATGGTATACGCCGCAAAATTACAATACAGCGCCCCGTAAAGCGCATTTTGGATGCCACACACAAGCTAACCAAGGGCGATTTTGACACCCGCATAAAGCCACTGCACCCCTTTGACGGAATGAATGAGTTTGATGCCATTATTGAGGATTTTAATATAATGGCAAAGGAGCTTGCCGGAACCGAAACCCTGCGTACAGATTTTATCGCCAGCGTGTCTCACGAATTAAAAACCCCGCTGGCCGTAATACAAAATTACTCTGCAATGCTGCAAGCCCCCGGCCTTACCGAAGAAGAGCGTGTAGAGTACGCCAAAAGCATTGCCGGCGCCTGCCGTAATTTTTCGGAGCTAATTACAAATATTTTAAAGCTGAGCAAACTGGAAAATCAGGGGATTTTCCCCGAAGGCACCACTTTTGATTTGGGTGAACAACTGCGCCGTTGCCTGCTGGATTTTGAAGACAGCTGGGAGAAAAAAGACCTGCGCATAGAAACTGATATAGAGGACACCAGCATTTGGGGTGATGCCGAGCTGCTTACCCTTGTATGGAACAACTTAATATCCAATGCCATAAAATTCACCAATCCGGGCGGCAAAATAAGCGTTGCACTTCATACACAGGGTGCGCATGCCGTTGTAACGGTAGCCGATACCGGCTGCGGCATTGATGCCAAAACCGGCCCCCATATTTTCGAAAAATTTTATCAAGGGGATGCCTCCCGCGCTGTACAGGGCAACGGCCTTGGGCTTGCCCTTGTAAAACGGGTGGTAGATATTACCGGCGGGGAAATTACTGTAGAAAGCACGGCAGGCCTTGGCAGCACCTTTACAGTAACCCTGCAAAGAGAAAACGGATGAAAAAAGCCAAGGAACTTTTTCTTTATTTGGCACGCCCCGGCTTTGTTATTACCCTGCTTTTATCTGCCCTATCTGCCGCCGCCCTTATATTTACCTTTGCCACGGGGCAAACATACAGCCCCATTGCCTATGCCGCATACGTGCTTTCTGCCTATACTCTGCTTTGTATTGCTCTCTGCCTGCCTTTATACGGCGCTGCAAGCTCTTTTACACAGCAATCCCCATATTAAGCGCTTTATTACCGATGTCCCTTTTAAAACGCAGGTCTCTTTGCGGGCATCTTTGCTTTTTAATTTATGTTACGCGGTTTTTAAGCTGGTTACCGGCATTTTGTATTCTTCTGTTTGGTTTACCGGCATTGCCGTATACTACATCACCCTTTGCTTAATGCGGTTTTTCCTTCTACACTCTTTGCAAAAAAAAGACGCAAAACCCCTGCACGAGTGGCGCAGTTACCGCATTTGCGGTGTGCTGCTGTTTGTTTTTAGCATTGCCCTAAATGGCATTGTTGCGCAGATGATACACAGCGGCAAAAACTACCAGTACCCCGGCCATTTAATTTATGCCATGGCGGCTTATGCCTTTTACAGTGTCGCCTCTTCTATTATTAACCTTATGCGGTACCGGCGGTTTAACAGCCCTGTTTTATCCGCCACAAAGATACTTAGCCTTGCCACTGCACTTGTTGCCATGCTGTCTTTACAAACAGCAATGTTTAACGCCCTTGAGGGCGCAAGCCGGCAGATGCAGCTTATTATGAACTCGGCCACTGGTGGCGGCGTTTGCCTTACCATTTTTGGGGCGGCCACCTATATGGTAATACACGCAAACATTGCCATAAAAGCAGCACAAACAAACAAGGAGGACGTTGGAAATGGACCCAAGAGAAAATAGCTTTACCTACACATACTCTGCCGCACAGCAGGCCGAGATTAAAAAAATACGGCAAAAATATATGCCGCCCGAAGAAAACAAGTTGGAGCAACTGCGCAGACTGGATAAAAGCGCGCAAAACCGCGGCACTGCCGTAGCCATTGCTGTAGGCGTGGTTGGCACCCTTTTGCTTGGCATTGGCATGTGCTGCACAATGGTTTGGACAGGGCTGTTTATTCCCGGCGTTATTATAGGGGTACTTGGCATAGGTGTTTTGTCTGTAGCCTACCCGCTTTACAATACATTGGTTAAAAAACAACGCCAAAAACTGGCCCCGCAAATATTAAAAATAAGCGATGAATTAATGCAGCCTACCCAAGTGTAACTCGACAAACAAAAACCCCTATCCGGCGTTTACCGGATGGGGTTTTTTAATATTTACAACCTATGCCACACGCTGGCAATACACCACTATGCGCTGTGTATTTTGACCCCGTGGATGGCAGGATAAAAGCGTAAGCATGTCATTACCTGGTTGGATTAAAACTTTATCTATTTCATCCGGCTGTATTATAAGGGTAGAGGTTACCTTGTATGTAATGGTCTCTTTAAAATTATGCACCAGTACTTCATCTCCCGGCTGCAAATAATCTATATTTTTAAACAGGTTTCCTTTATAATAATTGCGGTGCGCCGCCAAAACCGCATTGGTATTGCCGCCGCCAATTGGGTACGAGGTTTGGGTAAGGTGCACGGCCCCTTTGCTCATATTTTGAGTATTGGCGCCAAGATAGATTGGCAGGGTTTCATTTATTTTAGGGATAGACACATACCCAATAATATTATCCTCTAACCCATACTGGGTTAAATCCACTCCCGGTTCTTCGTAAGAAAAGGGATCTTTTAATGTGCTTTGCCCATTTGCATACAGTTCTTCATTTTTTTGTTGCAGGTCGGTATATAGTTCATCCAGCAGGGTGCCGTTTTCGGGCGTATCTTGCACATCCTGCGTAAAAGACTGCACCAACTGCTGTACCTGCATACTGTATATCCACTGGCTTACAAACGGATAGGCAATAACGGCTATGCCCGCCAAAAGGGCAACGATGGCTAAAATGAGCCCTTCTCGAAATGGAAGACACGCCATCAATCGTGTATACTGAAAGAAGGAGGCCAAAAAGCATGTCAAACAAATCAAGAAAAGGTGTAGCTCCACCGCGTTACGATGAAGCAT
>JBKEAM010000146.1:0-23414 GCA_047972265.1 Oscillospiraceae bacterium
TTCTCCTGCCTTAAATGTGAATTGGTTCACCTTACCCATTACATTTCCAGACGCCAGGCCCAACTTTCCATTTTTGAGTACATTGAGGCCTATTACAATTCTTTCCGTCCGCACTCTGCTATTGGCTGGATTTCTCCAAACGAATTCGCCCGTAATTTTTATCTCGTTGCTTGTTGAGTTTGCTGTCTACTTTTTCGGGAAGGGCTCATTGTGCAAATAATGAAAAAGAAAAACAAAATTTATGCAGAAAGCGAGAGAGAATACACAAAATAATTTGCCGAAATAAAAACTACAATAAGTCGTCAAATAATATATAGTTTGTTGTTTTTAAAGATTGAAAAATGGCCATGGGTACGAATGATAAAAGCAAAAATAGGCACCAGTAAGGGGAATACAGCAGAAAAGAGTACAAGCTCTATAAAAAACTTAAAAAATTGAGGGGAAGGCAGATGTCATTTTGCTTTATTTTGGCCCAGCTAAAGTATGGCAAAAGATTTGTGGGGGAGATAGGTTGAAAATTGGGCAACAGTCCCCCAAGCCAGGCAAGCAAGCCGGTAAGCGCTTGCGGAGAGACGCCCTTTGCAGAAAAGGATTGAAGGGATATATCCCCGTCCCGTTTTGAAAGGCGGCGGCCATCCGGTGCCAAAAGAAGCGGGCAGTGTGCAAATGAGGGTACGGGCAGCCCCAGGGTTTGCAGCAGCCATATTTGCCGGGGTGTGCTGGACAAAAGGTCTTTTCCGCGCACTACCTCGGTAATGCCCATAGCAGCATCATCTGCCGGGGCGGCAAGCTGATATGCCCATACGCCATCGCTGCGGCGTACAATATAATCTCCACACTCGGCAGCCAAATTTTGCCGATAATGGCCCTGACATTTGTCTATAAAAGAAATGGTTTCATCGGGTACTTGTATACGGTAGGCCGGAGGGCGGGTTTGCGATAAGGATTTGATGGCATTTGCCGAAAGGTTGCGGCAATGCCCATTGTAAAGATAGATACCGTCCGACGCATGGGGAGCTGTGGCAGCGTGCAATTGTGCGCGGCTACAAAAGCAGGGGTATACAAGGCCATTATTTTGCAGCTGGGTTAATAGGCCGGTGTAATAATTGCCCCGCTGGCTTTGCAGATAGGGGGTATGGGGGCCGTCTTTATCGGGGCCCTCGTCCCAATCCAAACCCAACCAATCCATTGTTTGTACAAAGCCCTGTGTGTAAGTAGGGCTTGTGCGGGCAAGGTCTAAATCTTCTACACGCAAAACAATCCGCCCGCCTTGTGAGCGAGCGGAAAGCCATGCCAGCAATGCGGCAAAAGCATTGCCAAGATGTATTTCACCGCTGGGTGTTGGGGCAAAGCGGCCAATTACGCTTTTGGGTGACATGCTGTCCTCCGGTAGAGTATCCAAAATTTGTGCAACGGTAAAAGTATAGCACAAATTAAAGAAGAGAAAAGCGTAATAGGCCGCCGTGGGTGGTTGCATAAATGACAAGTGAAGTTTGCCAAAACAAAGCTGCTAGGGGTTTACAACATTGACAGGAGAGCCCTTTATAAATGCGCTAAGATTTTCTACCGCAATGTTCATCAGGCGGGCGCGGCTTTCTAGCGGGGCCCAGGCAATGTGGGGTGTAATTAAACAATTTTGGGCTTTTAACAGTGGGTTGTCTGGCTGAATGGGTTCTACAGAAACCACATCCAGCCCGGCGGCATATATTTTGCCGCTGTTTAAAGCATCTGCAACGTCCTGCTCTGCCAGTAAGGGGCCGCGGGAGGTGTTGATAAGAATAACACCGTCTTTCATTTTAGAAATGGAACGGGCATTTATAATGCCTTGGGTGGAGGGGAGCAAGGGGCAGTGCAGAGAGATAATGTCGGATTGCTGCAACAGTTCATCCAATGTTACATAGGTGCCAAAGGTTTTAGCCTCCTCTTTTGGATGTTCATCGTAGGCCAATACCTGCATACCAAAAGCTTTTGCAATTTGGGCTGTGTTTTGCCCAATACGGCCAAAGCCAATGATGCCCATGGTTTTGCTGGCAAGCTCGATAAGAGGGAAATTCCAAAAACTAAAATCGGGGCAGTTTGTCCATTCTCCCTCTGCCACCGAAGTGGCGTGAGACTGCACATGATGGCAGATTTCTAACAAAAGAGCAAAAACAAACTGGGCAACAGCCGTGGTGCCATAGGTAGGGATATTAGAGACTGTAATGTCTTTTTGTTTGGCGGCATCAACGTCTACAATATTGTAGCCGGTGGCCAAAATACCAATATACCGGATAGAAGGGCAAGCCTGAATAACCTGTTTTGTTATGGGGGTTTTGTTTACAATAACAACCTCGGCGTTGCCTATACGGGCAACAATGTCTTTTGGTGCGGTGCGGTCGTATACTGTAAGAGAACCCAACTTTTCAAAGCCATCCCAGCTAAGGTCTCCCGGGTTTTCGGTATAACCGTCTAAGACAACAATCTTCATTTTACGCCTCCTTTACATGCTACATCAGAATATCGGGGTTGGTGTAGGTTAAATCGAAGGTATCGGCTACTTCTTTACAGGTAAGTTTGCCCTGGTAGCAGTTTACACCCAACATAAGGTTTGGGTTGGCTGTTACCGCGGACTCGAACCCTTTGCTTGCAATTTTTAGGCCATGTTTTAGGGTAGCATTGGTAAGTGCAATGGTAGAAGTATTGGATACCGCGCCGGGCATGTTGGCTACGCAGTAATGTACAACGCCATCCACTACAAATATGGGGTCGTCGTGGTAGGTGGCATGGGTAGTTTCTACACAGCCGCCCTGATCTACCGCAACGTCTACAATAACGCTGCCGGGCTTCATTGTGCTAAGGTGTTTTTTCTTTATAAGCTTTGGTGCGGCAGAGCCTGGTATAAGCACCGCGCCAATAACCAAATCTGCGGTGGGAAGCACATTGCTGATGGTGGCATCGGTGCTGTACAGGGTGGTAATGCGGGCACCAAAAATATCATCCAAATAAGCAAGGCGGTCGAGGTTATTGTCTAAAATAGTTACATTGGCGCCATGCCCAACAGCAATTTTGCAGGCATTGGTACCAACAACGCCGCCGCCTACAATAACTACATTAGCATGGGGGGTGCCCGGTACGCCAGACAGCAAAACGCCTCTGCCGCCCATTGGCTTTTCGAGATATTTGGCACCTTCCTGAATGGAAAGGCGACCGGCAACTTCGCTCATGGGTTTTAACAAGGGCAGGCAACCATTTTCGTCGCGAATGGTTTCGTAGGCAATTGCCTTACATTTGGATTTTAACAAGGCATCGGTTAGGGGGCGGTCGGCTGCAAGGTGAAGATAAGTGTAGAGTATCTGGTTTTCCCTGATAAGAGGATATTCTTCTTCTAGAGGCTCTTTAACCTTAATAATCATGTCGCTTTGTGCCCAAACGCTTAGGTTGTCGGGCAGGATGGTGGCGCCAACGGCCTGGTACATATCGTTGGTAAACGAAGAACCTTCGCCTGCGCCGCTTTGAATGTAAACAGTGTGCCCGGCATTTACATAGTCTTTTACATTATCAGGGGTCATACCTACGCGATACTCGTGCTTCTTGATTTCTGTTACGCAGCCAATTTTCATAAAAAATGCTCCTTAATTTGTATATTTTTATATACACGTGTAGATGTTTTAAAGATGGCATATGGTTTGGTGACGGTTTTTGCAAATAGCGAAAGAAAGAGAATAACAAAATGCAGGGTATGGCTATAATACAGAAGACACACTTTCGCCCTCGGTAAAGTTCATTTCCATCAGGCAATTTTGGGGTGTGTTACCTGCAATCATTTCCACCATCATTTCTACAGCCATTTTGGCCAAAAGCTTGGGCTCGATGCCTACAGAAGTGATGCGGGGAGAAAGCAACCCGGAAATGGTGGAATGGCTGGAGCCGACGAGAGATACATCCTCGGGAACACGAATGCCAATACTTTGCAACTGCTTAAGAACAAGCCCAATCACAACGCTTTCATCTGCATATAAAGCAGTGGGAGGCAGAAGGCTGGGGTTTTGAAATAAGCTTACTATTTGCTGCAATATGGCATCAATTTCATCGCTCATTTTGCCAAAGATATAAGAGGGATTTAAGTCTATTCCATGGTTTTCCAGTGCTGTTGCGTATGCGTCAAAACGGTGGTTGCTGCGGGTATACATATTGGGATAATACATGTTTTGGATAAACCCAATACGCCGATGGCCCCTTTCTATCAGGCTTTCCATCAACAGTTGTACACCGGCGCGGTAATTTGGAGAGAGCAGGCGGATTCGTTCATCCAGCCCTTCGTAATCACGGGTGCTGTATAAAAGCACCGAAATACCGTATGAGGCAAGCCGGTTGATTTGAGATTCTTGCAGAGAGCTGTTTGCCACAAAGATAGCGTCAAACTGGCGCCCAATCAAATCTTCAATAAAGCTGTCGCGCGCAATCATATTTTCATCACGTATAACGGTAAGCAAAGAGATGGTATAGCCCTTTTCGTATGCAAGCCTTTCCATACAATGCAAAAGGTCGTTAAACATATCATTTAATACACTGCCGCGCAAAACAGCAATTTGATAGCTTTTGTTTTTTTTAAGGCTGCGGGCCGTGCGGTTGGGGATATATTTTAGTTCGTCGATTGCCTTTAAAACGGCAGCGCGCTTTTCTTCGCTTACATAGTTATTACCGTTAATAACATAAGAAACGACGGCGGGAGATACGTTCGCTCTTTTCGCCACATCATTTCGTGTTACCATGATATATGTATCTCCCTTTTACGTTTGATTATATTTTTGATTGTACTTTTTTTTTATCAAAGATGCAATGAGTAGCTGGCTATTTCTGCGCTGCCGTGATTAGAGGCGAATACAGTGGTGTCTTTACCCTGTTGGCGCACCGCAAAATTGGTGGTGCCAACGGCTGTATCCACTACGTAACGGGTTAGGCTAAATTGGTTATTGGGGCCAAAGTTACACACAAATAATAGCAGTTCTTTTTCGTCGCCGCGATTGGCGCCAAGTACACAGGGAACACCGCCAATTTTGCCCGCCCAGATGGCATGGCAAAATGCGACAGGTTCTGTATAAAACTTTTGCCATTCTCCATTGTTTTGCCGGTAAAAGCATAGTTCATCGCCATGAAACTTTTCGATGGTGACCATTTCGTCTACAGAATCTCCATCCAAATCAAACAGGCACATATCGCTTACTTCGTTTACAAGCCAACGTTTTGCTGTCCATTCTTCACCTGTTTGTCCAATTTCATAAATGCCCTCGGTGCCGCTAACCAAAATGGTGCCGTTTTTATTGTAATGCCACATCCCGTGGTGCTTGTGTATGCTAAGCGGAAGCGAGCTTTGCGGGGTGTCCGCATTGCAGGGCAGAATATATATCGTGCCGGGAGAGCTCCAATCCTGTTCAAACTCTTTGTTGGTGCACAATGTGCCCGCAATGATGTTTTTTTGGTTTTGGAACTGAAGTGTAAGGATGCGGTGCACATAGGGCAAATCTGCAACCGGCTCTACCTTGGGCAGAGACGGATTGCCGCTTTGGGGAAGAGTGAAGCGAACAATACGTGCTTTTTTAGATTGAAAGATGGGGTAAAATCGCTCGATTGCAAGCAATACGCCCTCTTCCTCTTCGATAATAGACATCACGCCGCCATTAAGCCCCAAAATATTGTGTACCATACCGCTAGCGGTGTGAATCAGTACGGTATCGCCGTCTCGGTTTTCTGAAGCGGCAACACAGTATTCTTCTCCCTGCCAATGAATAAGTTGAATGGCATATGGTTTTTCGATGTTGCAGTAGTGTCGCTTTTCTATTTTCATGAGTGCCCCCGCTAGTTGTTTAGGCCGGCAAGGTGGAAACATGCCTGCAGAAAAGAGCGGGAAATAGCTTCCTTATGCCACAAATCGTCTCCGGGGTGGCCCAGCACTTCCATTGAAACATAGGTGTTTTTTACGCCGTCGGGTTTGCTAAAAGAGGCCACTTTTTGCAGCAGATGTGCGCCAACCTCAGGGGTTAAAAAGCCTTCGGTTTCGTAGCGGGGGCCAGTGGCAACATCCATATGTAAATCTCCAAAGCAGGGATGGAAGGGGTCTGTAATAGCGTCGCAAAGGTGAAACTGTGCAATATAAGGCTTGGCATATTCAAGAGACCAATCGAGATAATCCAGCCCGGGGCCGCCCAGCGCCTCGTGCGCACTGTCCCAATGGATAAAGGCATTGGGGTTACGCTGATGAACGGGGGCAAACCACTCCATGCTTTCTTTCATGGGGCCGATAAGCTGCTTTTTAAATGCATAGCGGTCCAGCGGCTCCAGTGTAAGGTTCATACCAAACTCGCGGCATTTTTCGGCAAGAATATCCAAAGAATCGGCAAAGCATTTTTTTGCTTCCGTGCGCAGTTCGTCTCCGGGGTCATCCCCGCTGGGAAAACCGATGTTGCAGCAGCCCTGATCGGCAGCGATTGAGATAAGAGAAAGGGCATACTCTACAGATTGTTTGCGCAAATCTCCGGTGGGGGCATTCAGGTTCATTTTTTTGTCTTTTAAATAGGGCGTGGCAAAGATGGTAAGGTTTAAATTGTTTTCCTCTATTAAGTGCCGCACGGTGGCTCTGTTCCAGCGGTCGAAAAACAGGCCCAGCTCTACACCGCGGTAATAACCAATGGCAATGGCTTTTTTAAGCACCTCAATCATTCGGGGTTCGTCGCCCCGATAGGGCATAAAAATTTCGAGCAGGTGCACTGAGGGCAACAATTTTTGTTTTGTTTTCATAGCTTTGCGTCTCCTGTCAAATCATATTAAAAAGCTGCTGCTAATACCGCCGTCTACAACAAGGTCTGTACCGGTTATAAAGCGTGCGGCGTCTGAGGATAAAAATGCCGCGGCCATGCCAAGGTCTTTTGTTTCGGTAAAGCCTTGCAGGGGTGTTTTTTGTGCAATTTCTTGCAGCCTTTCGGGCGTTTTGAGATTGGTGTTTTTTAGCATATCGGTATAAACAAAGCCGGGGTTTAAGCTGTTTACGCGAATACCGTAAGGGCCAAGGTCTCGCGCAAGGCTGCGTGCAAGGCCCACCATACCCGATTTGCAAAGGGTATACGCCTGAATGTTATGCATACCCAAAAGTGCCGAGAGGGAAGAGATGAGAATAACAGAGCCTTTGTTACGCGTTTTCATATATTTGGCTACCTCTTGCGTAAGCATAAAAGGCACCTTGGCCTGCGTGGCAATGATACTGTCAAACTCTTGAGAGGTAAAATCAAGATATTCTTTTTTGTTGTTTATCCCGGCGTTATTAACAAGTATATCAATGGGGGCGGTGGCTTCTACTTCTGCCACAAAGCGGGGGTACTGATCGATTTGTGTTAAATCGAAAGTTATGTAGCGGCAGTTGCCGCCCAGCTCTTGCGCGGCTTTTTTTAGTGCGTCTTCCCGTCTTCCTACAATGGTTACCAGCCAGCCGGCATCCACCAGCTGGCTGGTAATGGCCAGCCCGATACCCGAGCCGCCGCCAGTGACAAGGGCATGTTTGCCCTTTAATGAAATTTCTGTAAGCATGGTTTTAAATACTCCTAGTTGATGCCCAAGTATATTTTTTGTACCTGCTCGTTGTGCAAAAGATCTTTGCAGGTGCCCTCAATAACGGTTTCTCCGTTGGAAATAACATAGGCATAATCTGCAATAGACAGGGTTTTTTCGGCATTTTGCTCTACAATAATAATAGAGATGCCGCTTTGGTTGATGCGCTGGATATACTCAAAAATTTCATCCACAAGCTTTGGCATAATACCCAGGCTGGGTTCGTCTAAAATCAACAGTTCGGGGTTGCTCATTAACGCGCGCCCAATGGCGGCCATTTGCTGCTCGCCGCCAGACATGGTACCGGCCAGCTGTGATTTACGCTCTGCAAGGCGCGGGAAAATCTCGTACACACCCTCCAGCCGCTCCTGAATCAAAGCTTTATCTTTGATATGAAATGCGCCCATCATCAGGTTGTCGTAAATGCTCATTTTAGGAAACAAGTGGCGGCCCTCTGGCACCATGCTGATGCCAAGGCTTACCATTTTATAAGAGGGAACATTTACAATGCTTTTACCGCGATAGTCGATGGTGCCAGAGTAAGGCTGGATAACATTGGTGATGGCGCGCAGGGTGGTGGTTTTACCCGCACCGTTGGAACCAAGCAATGCAACAATCTGGCCTTCTTTTAATTGGAAGGATATGCCATGAATTGCGGGCATTTTTGCATAGCCGGCTACCAGGTTATTTACAACTAGCATTGTGTCCTCCTCCCAGATAGGCGTTGATAACATCTTGGTTGCTGGTTACCTCTTCGGGCAAGCCCTCTAAAAGCTTTTTGCCCGAAACAATAACAACAACCTTTTCGGATACGCTCATAACAACTTCCATAACGTGCTCTATCATTAAAATGGTAATGCCCTTGGCGTTTATTTTTTTAATAAGGGCAATGGCATCCTGACGCTCTTTGCCGTTAAGGCCGGCCATGGTTTCATCCAAAAGAAGCAACTGCGGTTCTCCCGCTAGGGCACGGGCGATTTCGAGGCGTTTTTTTTGCATAACATTTAAAGTTTCGGCCGAAGAATTGTTGAATTTTTCCAAATCGCAAAAGGCAGAAACTTCCTCGGCGTATTTGGTGGCCTCGGAAACTTTTGTGCGGTGGCACAGGGCGCCCACAACAATGTTTTCTAAAACGGTCATGCCCACCAAAGTTTGGGGTATTTGATAGGTGCGGCCCATACCCTGACGGCACACATGGTAAGGTTTGGATTTGGTGATATCCTCGCCATTAAAAATAATTTTGCCCGAGCTAAGGGGATGCGCGCGGGAAATGGAATTGAACAGGGTGGTTTTGCCCGCTCCGTTGGGGCCTACCACGCCCACTACGCTGCCTTTTTCTACCTCAAACGAGATATCCTCGTTGGCCATAAGGCCACCGAACTGTTTGGTAGCGTTTTGTATTTGCAATATAGCTGCCATTCGTTAGCCTTCCTTTCCGTTGGCCGATGTAGCGGAAACAGCCGATTTTTTAAATCTGTTTTTTGGGTTTAGGCGTTTTACCAGTGAGATAAGGCCATCGGGCAAGAAGAGAACAATAATAATTACCAATACACCGTAAATTACCAGATTTAATCCGCTGATACGGGCAAAGTTACTGCGGGAATATTCGTTAATCATCGTCATAACAAAAGCACCCAAAACAGGGCCCCACACAGTGCCGATACCTCCCATAACGCAAACCAAAACAATAAGCATAGAGTTTGCCAGCGGAAGAAGAACGGTAGGATCTAGGTATTGGATATATTGTGCGTATAGAGCGCCCCCGATAGAAACAATACCGGCACTGATCATATAAGCAATGCGCTTATAGCGGGCAGCGTTAACGCCCGTGCTTTCGGCACTTTCTTGGTTGGCGCGTATGGCGCGGCAGTAATATCCAAATTTGGAGTTTTCCATAATTTTGGAAAGAACCAAAAATACCACCAAAAAGGCAAGGCAAAGATAGTAAAAAGGATGTTTTGCAACAAACTGCCAGGTATACCACTGGGGCAAATCCAACCTTTGGAAGCTGATGCCGGTGGCGCCGCCAATCCATTCCCAGTTTAAAAAGATGATGCGGGCGCACTCTACCAAAGCCATGGTGGCAATTGCAAAATAGTGGCCGCGCAGGCGCAGCAGCGGTATGCCCAGTACAAATGCAATAAGTACGGAGATTGCAACCCCAATCCACATCGAAATCCAGGGGGTCATTTGAAACCAGTTCATGCATAGGCCGCCAGTATAAGCACCTACGGCGTAAAACAGGGCGTGCCCGTTAGAAACCTGCCCGGCATATCCGCCAATAAAGTTCCAACCAATGCCCATTATGCCCCAAATGCAGCATAAAATAAGTACGTTAATGGCAAATTCTCGACGGATAAAAAGAGGAATGATAATGAGAGCAGCCAGGGAAACGAGCAATGTGATAACAAAGCTTTTATTTTTTAAAATAGCAGTTTTCATTTTCATTTCCTCACTTTCCGAACAAGCCCTTGGGCCTGAAAGACACTATGAGCATGAAAATTACGCATACAGCCAGATATTTGTACGAAACACTGAGGTAAGTTCCGGTAAAAAGATCGACCATGCCCATTATTAGGCCGCCAACAAAAGCACCACCGATGCTGCCGAAGCCGCCCAAACATACTGCAATAAAACCAAAAATTAAGAACGGAGCGCCCACGGAGGGAGAGATGTAATAATAATAGGTAAGAGCACAGCCAGCAGCACCCGCAATGGCCGCAGAAATACCAAAGGCCAGCGTGTAGGCGCGCTCGGTGTTAATACCCATTAGCCCGGCGGCCATCTTATCCTGCGAGGTGGCGCGGATGGACTTGCCGGTTTTTGTTTTATTCATAAACAAAAACAATAGGGTGGTAATAATAATGCCGATAGCAAGTGGGATAAGTTTTTGTTTGCTTATGATCATAAAGCCAAGGTCTATAGAGCCAGAGAAGAGTAAATTGGGTACATTGCGGTACTGGCCGCCAGCTATCATAAGCATGCCGTTGGTAAGTACCATACCCAGGGCAAACGTGATAAGGCGCTGTGAAAGAATGGGCCCTTTTAGCGCTTTGCTGATAAGCAGCTTGTAAATAAGGCAGCCAAAGAAGAACATTAATACCATAACAACGGGGATGGACATGATAGGGTCTAACCCCAGCTTTAGATTTAAATAAAAGGCAAGGTACATGGCAAGCATCATAAATTCGCCCTGCGAGAAGCTGAGGATATTCATAACGCCCCAAACAAGGGCGATGCCCATAGCAATTAACGCATAGATGGTTCCCATAACCAAGCCTTCAAAAATTACCTGTGCCAGCATTGCGGTTTTCATTCCTTCCTTTGATTCATACCAACTCTAAAATAAAGCACCCATGCCCCCAAATAAGTTTTTACAGAATTGCCGTGTAAAGAAAGAACAAAGGTATTGCCAGATTTTGGGTGCTTTTATTTTAGATTGGTAGATCTGAAATGAAAGAGAGTCCAACGGGGCAGACACTTAGACTCTCTTAGGTGATGCGTAAGTAGAACTTGTACAGGTTTATTACGGGATTGCCTTTACATTAACGCTCGTTCCATCCCAGGGCAGGATAAACACCTTTGCTGGAGGCAACATCCTGGGGATATACGGTGTGCAGGGCATTATCTTTGTATTGGATTACAATAGATGTGGTGTATTCGTTTTGTCCGTTTGCACCGTATTTGTAGCCGGGCAAACCGGTGGGATCTTGTGCGGGATCAATTTCGATGCCTTTGCTCATTTCGGCACGCATGGCTTCTACATCGGTGCTGCCGGCCTGGTTTGCAATGATGGCAAGCACATAAGCATCCCATGCAGAGGCAAGTACATCACCAATAAGGTCGATGCCGCCAGAATATTTTTCTTTATACAAAGCGGCTAAATCCTGCGAAACCTGAACATCGAAGTCGGTGTTCCAACGTGCGGTAGAAAATACATAGTCGGCATCGGCGCCAAGATTGCCCAAAAAGTCGGATGTGGCATAACCGCCGCGCTGGCCAAACAACATTTTGGGCATGTAGTTTTGTTCTTTAAAGGTAGACATAAAGAGCAGGGCATCGGCAATGTAAGAGCTCATGATAACCACGTCGGCATCGGCTTGCTTCAGGCGCAAAACCTCGGAGGTCATGTTGGAGCTGGTGGCGCTGTAGGAGATGTCTTCTACAATGTCAAAGTCGTATTCTTCGGCCCATTTACGCTCTGTTTTGCCAATGTTGGAGCCGAATTCGGAGTCTTCGCACACAATGGCCACGGTTTTAATGCCCGCGTCTTCGGTGTCGTTAAGGGTGGTTATATACTCAAAGGTATCACGGATAAAGGTATCATCTCCGGGATAGGTGCGCCCAAAGTATTTGTAATTGGCCTCGGTGAGAGACTCGGAAGTGCCCTCGGAGAGTAGGATTACGCCATACTTTTCGGCCGGAACCAAAGCGGTTTTGGTAGAGGCGCTGGAGAAGTTGCCGGCCAAACCAATAACACCCTCTTCGGTAATAAGGCGCTCGGCTTCGGCCATTGCAATATCAGGGGTGGAAAGATCTCCAATAACAAATTCAACCTTGGCGCCGTTTAAATTGGGAAGGCCAACGCCCTCGCTAAAGGGCAGGTTGATTTCGCCTTTTTCGCTGTTGATGGTATCTTGGAACAGTTTTAACAATGCTTGCACTTCAACACCGGATTGTGTTTGTGCGCCAGTAAGGGGAACGAGAACGCCAATTTTGATAACGTCGCTGTTACCGGTGCCTGAGTTTGCAGATGTAGTTGTGGAGGAGGTACCGCCGCAGGCGGTAAGCGCAAGTAGCAATGTACAAGCCAAGACTAAACTGATAATCTTTTTCATGTTCTTCTCCTTTTAATTAGTATGCTCTCCGGTGAGCAAGCGGTGTGAGGCGAAACAAAGTTTTACATCTGGGCAATTTCTGCAGTGGCTTTTAAGAAGAGGTCTACCTCTTCGGGGGAGTTGCAGTGAATGGGCGAAACGCGGATAACGCCATCCAGGCCAAAAGATTCTACAATGCGCTTAGAATAATGGCTGGGCGATTTACGCTCGAAAACATATACCTTGCGCTTTACATATTCTTGTGAGGCAGAGGTTACATCCATATTATCGAAGGTAATGGGCAGAATAAAATCGCGTTCTGTTAAATTGGGATTGTCGCACTGTACCCGTACGCCCTTAATGTGGCGTAGGCCGGGCAGCTTGTCGGTTCCCTCTAGGGCGCGGTGCAAAAGAGCGCGTTCTTGCAGCTCTATGCGGTACATGCCCTCTACAAACAGGGTGCGACGGTCATCGCTTTTGATAAACTGCGAGCCAATCCAGCAGGCATGGTCTACAATGGCGCTGTAACCTGCAAACTGGTGGGGGGCCACGCTGCCAAGCTCCCAATGGTCGAGAGGGTAGCACAAAACGCGGTTGTGGGGCAGCTTGGCGCAGCGCTCGCTTAACCAGGCAACACCCGAGCCACGGCAGGCAAAAAATTTGTAGGGCGCAATGTCCATGGCATCGATATCCAGCTTTTGTAAATCGACAACACCGTGAGGTGCATGCTGTACGGCATCTACAACAATAAAGATATCGGGTTTGATTTTGCGCGCTTCTTCAACCATACTGGGGATGTCCATAACCGCGCCGGTGATGTTGCAGGAGTACATGCAGCTAAGAACAACGGTGTCTTTGTCTACATGTTTAATAACTTCATCCACATCAATGCCGCCAGTGGCGGGGTTACTTTGCATTACACGTAGCTCGCGCCCGGTGCGCTTTGCGTGATATTCGATTGAATCAAATCCAGACGGATGCTCCAGCACCGAAACGACCATATTGCTGCCTTTTACACTGTCTGTAATGGCGCCGATAATGTTAAACATTACCTGAGAGGCAGAGAGCATGGTTGCAATAGAACCCTCTTGTGTGTTAAAGATGGTGCGAAGGTCTTGGTAGCCTTTTTTTACGATGGCATCCTGAACGGCAGCTTCTTCTTGATGGCGGCCGGGGCAATCGGGATGAGAGTCTACCTCGGCAACAGCCTGTATGCAGGATTTTAACCGCAGAGAGCCGCCGGAGTTTTCGAAGAATACTCGGGGACCAAAGCTGTCTGCATCAATATTGCAAAAACGGTCTCGTACCTGTTTTTGCAACTCGGGGTCAAACATAATTCCCTGAGGATAGTCATTCGGATTCATTGGCAGGAACCTACTTTCAAATAGTATTCTTTGGTTGGGGGTTATTAAAAAATTATTGGGGGTTATTTTATAGTTGGCGTTAAAGCATTAAACGGTAAGAACACCATCTTTAAGAATTGCCTTGCCGTCTACCGTAAGGGTAGGACGGCGGAAAACAGCGTCGAGGTGGACAGGGCAGGAGTTGCCGCCGGCAAAACCGCGATCGTCGCCAATACCCAAGTGAACCGTGCCGTTGCAGCCTTCATCTTCTAACATGCGCCCGGTTAATTCGCAGGCGGGGTTCATGCCAATACCAATTTCGCCAATGTGATACACTTTTGGGTCATTATAATCAGCCAAAATCTTTGTCAGAATATCAGCTTGCTCGCCGCCCTCTATTTTTGTAATAAGGCTTTTGTCTACAGTTAGTTTAATGGGCTCTTCGATAAGGCCAAGAAGCGGGTGAGGAATGCTGCCGTCGATATAAACCACACCGTGCATGGTGCCTGCGTTGGCGCCAATGGCACACTCAATATCGGGAGGAGATGAAGACTGGCCGGGTACAAGGCTGCGTCCGTATTGGGGTAGGTTAAAGCGTCCAGTAATGTTGGCTTTTAAGTGGGTGCCCATGGGGGTGGTAATCTCTACATCGTCGCCCTGATATACTGCGGCAACCTTATCCATTACGGGGCCCATAGCTTCAAAATCGGCATACAGGCCGCCGCTTTCCAGCATACGAAGGTCGTAATCGGAGCAGTTTAAGTCTCTTGCGCCGTTGGCACAGGCGTTGCGCTTTGCCTCGGTGCTGGAAATAGAGAATTTAGTGGGGCGGAAGATGACGTCCGCATCCATCATGGCGGCGCTTACAAGGCTGGTGGGCTCTTGGCCGTGCATGGTTTGGGTGGGCATCATAATTAAGCTGCGGTTGGGGTATTCCTCGGCGGCATCCCACAACGCCTGTGCAATGTAAAGAGAGTCGGGATCGGTTACAATCAGGATTTTTTCATCCTTTTTGCATTGTGCGCAAACGTTAAGCAACGTTTTGCAGGCCTGATAAATTTTTTTCTGTTCCATTTTGGTACACATCCTCCTTGAATTTTGTTTTTTTTTATTCGGGCTTAAAATTGAAATATTGGTAAACACTTTGTTGTGCGGCAAGCATGCTTGCTTCGGTAGGGGCGCGGCCAATGCAGTATTTAAAAATTTCGCCTACCTGTCCAAGCATCATTTCTATGCCGTATATTACTTTGTGCCCCTTGCTGCTTGCGTATTTTGCAAAGGTGGTAAATGGGGGGTTTACAATGTTTTCCATAACAACAGCATGGGGCTGTAATTTGTCTAAAAAGCCAAGATAGGTATAGTCTTTGCCAAAGCCCTTTAAGCCCAGCGGGGTGGCCTGCATAATAAAGTCACAGCTTTGCGCAGCTTGGTTTAGGCTTGCGTCATCAAAAGGAATACAGGTGATATCCATGTTGGTATGTGCGCGCACCACCTGCTCCAGCTTTTGGGCGTTTTGCAAAGAACGGTTGGCAAGAGTTACTTTTTTTACGCCGTGGCGGGAAAGTTCCAGTAAAATGACCCCCACAATACTACCGGCACCAAGTATAAGCACATGCATTCCGGTAACATCTACACCTGCGCGCTTAATGGCAGCCATATTGCCTACACCGTCCATACCTTTGCCATAGCTTCTACCGTTTTCGTCTATACGAACAGCATTAACAGAGTTGAACAAGCGGGACTCCTCATCCACTTCATCCAGCAGGGGGATAATGGGAGCTTTGTGCGGCATGGTAAGGGTAAAATGGCGGATGCCCAGTGTGTGTGCAGCGGACATAAATTCCGGCAGGCTGCCGGGGTTAATTTCTACCGGCCACATAATCTCGTCCACATCGTTATGGGCAAGCAGTGGGTTATATGCATAAGATGCACTGCTTTGCCCCATGGGGCAGCCAATAATGGGAAATAGCTTGGTGTTCATGTCGCACTTCAGGGTTCGGGTAATCATTTGTTTCACCTCTGTTTAATTTTGTGGATCATTTTTTGAAAAACATATTTGACATGTTTTGCGAAAGACATAAACAGGTGGAAGTTGCCCATAGTGGCAAATGATGGATTTTATGAATATTTACTCGTGTAAATATTTTGAATATAAACCCCCGGGATTTGATAGGATAAAGCCTTTATATGATTTCGTTTTAAATTGTTTGGTTTGAATTGCTAAGAAAAAGGTGCTATTGTTTTACTCAAAACATTATTATTTTGTGAATACTGCTCGAAAAAACAATATCACGGGCAATTACTCGTGTCAATAAAAATAATGAATAATATTTCAAATTCTAACTTATGTTCAAAATCAGAGGGATTTCTTTGGCCAATTATCCCAAAAATGATTACAAGATTTAGACTGAAAAACAGAATCTTAAATATAGGCATGTCTACAATATTTTTTTTAAAAATGATGTTTATTTTTGAGATTATAAAATTGAGAGGGCAAAAAAAGAGATGATTATTTGTGATTTTTTAAAACAGAGGTTTTTGAAAAGAAAGCAAAATGCGCGGTTTAAAGTGGAGTGAAAAAGTATAAAAAGACATAAATATACATTTGAGAGGAATTGTGCAATCTGCTAAAAAGATACTTATTTTTTGGTTGTTAACCACACTATAAAAGGAGACAAAAAATGAAAAATGCACAGAGCGAGCGGTATACTGAGGAGCAAAAAAAAGAAATATGGAGGGAGCTTGCAGATGTAAATGCAAGGCGGGAAGAACTGATTGTTGTGTTGGATGATGACCCTACCGGCATACAAACGGTACATGATATAAATGTGTATACCGATTGGCAGGTCCAAACACTGGTAGATGCCTTTAAAGAAGAAAAAAATATGTTTTTTATACTGACAAATTCGAGAGGGATGACAGCAAAACAAGTTAAAAAACAGTACGAAGAAATTGCCGAAAATATTATTTTTGCACGGCGCAGTACAGGGCGCTGTTTTTTATTGATATGCAGGGGAGACTCTACCCTGCGGGGACATTACCCTTTGGAGGGTGAGACACTTTGCAAAGCATTGGAGAATAAAGATAAAGTAACGTTTGATGGAGAAATTATTATTCCGTTTTTTGGAGAGGGCGGAAGGTACACCTTGGGAGATATCCATTATTTAAAGCAAGAAGATAAGCTGGTGCCGGTGGGAGAAACAGAGTTTGCCAAAGACAAAACATTTGGGTATGCATCCTCTAACCTGCGCGCATGGTGTCAAGAAAAAACAGAGGGGCGCTATAGTGCAAACAGAATAGTTTCTGTTGGGCTTGAAGAACTGCAAAAGAGGGACTATGCGGCAATTGAAAATAAGTTGAGGAGGGTACAGGGATTTAATAAAGTAGTGGTAAATGCCGCCTGTTATGAAGATTTGGCTGTTTTTACAACGGCGCTTATAAAGGTACTTGCCACAGGAAAACACTTTTTATATCGCACCTCGGCCTCTTTTGTTAAGGTTTTGGGTGGGATTTTGGATGTTCCGCTTTTGCAGCGAAAGGACATGATTGATGAAAAGAATGAGCACGGAGGGGTTGTAATAATAGGTTCGCATGTAAACAAAACAACACGCCAGTTAGAAAAGTTAAAGCAATCTGACATGCCCTTATGCTTTTTAGAGTTTGACCAGCACAAAATACTGGAGCAGGATGGCCTGAAAAAAGAGGCAGAGAGAGTGCTCGCGTTGGTGGAAGAAAAAATTAAAGAGGGACAAACCTGTGTTGTTTATAGCCGGCGCGAGAGGTTTGATTTGCCGGACAGTGATAAAGAAAAGCAGTTGGAAGCGGCTGTGTGTATTTCGGATGCAATTACAAGCATTGTTGGGGATTTAAAGGTGCGCCCCTCTTTTATTGTGGCAAAAGGCGGTATAACCTCCAGTGATATTGGCACCAAAGCGCTGCGGGTAAAAAAAGCCAGGGTATTGGGGCAGGCGGCAGCCGGTGTGCCCGTGTGGCAAACGGGAGAAGAAAGTAAATTTTCTGGCCTGCCGTATGTTATTTTTCCGGGAAATGTAGGAGATGACGAAACCTTGTATGAGGTTGTAAAAAAACTGATTTAGACAAGTAGGAAAAAGAGGTGTATTTTGTGTTATATAGGCCTTATTTTATATAAGTGCTTTGGGCAAAAGGAGCAGATGAAAACGTACCTGCGTTTTTATAGAATATATAGTTAAAGACAGAATTTATAAAGGAAGAGTGGATTTTTACAACGCTTATAAATAAAGAAAAGAGGGAATAGGCCGGAGAGAATGGGATTTGTTTAAGGATTAATCTTTCTTTCGATTTATATAGTTACAATCATTGCACAGTATAAAATGAAGCAAAAAATATGCTTTAATTTACACAGGAAGAATGCATTTAGTGCGCCAATTTGCTATACTTTGCAAAGAGAAAGAAAAACCGGGAGGGAACAGGTTGAAAAAGCTGGGTCTACATTTATACGAAGGTTTTTTTAAAACAAAAACAATTATTATGGTTTTTGTGGCGTTGCTTTATATAGTGCTTACTGTGTTTAGCGGAGGCAGCCTGTGGCAACTGCTGTTATTTGGTGCCTGTATATTGGGCTACATAGTATTGCCCGGGCTGTTTTTTGCACGGCTGTTAAATGTAAAAAAGTGGAGCGCAGAACTGTTTGGCCCGTTGGCTATTTTGCTTGGCACGGGTTTTTTAGCGGCACTGTATTGTCTTACCATGCGGCTGGGCATTTTGTGGGTACTGCAGGTATTGCCACCCATTGTAGGCCTTGTGGGTTTTGCGTTGCAGATAAAAGAAAAAGGGGCTTCTGCCGGCATACAACAGGTGGTGCGTTACAGGCCGTCTTCTGCCCAGTGGATGTTGATTTTGCTGTTTGCGGCCCTGATGCTTATATACAGCTTTGCGGGCATTATTAAAAATGCGCTGCCCACTGCGGTGGGAGATGTACTAATCAACCAGGACTTACTGTGGAATGTTGGCAATGCAAACAGCTTTAAAATTGCGTTCCCTCCGCAGGATATACGCTTTTATGATGTGCGGTTGCATTATCATTATTTAACAGAGATGGTAGCGGGCATTCTTTCTATTGTAAGCGGTATTTCTGCTTACAACGTAATAGCCTTTTATATGCAGCCCTATGTACTGGCGGCGCTTATTTTATGTCTCTTCCGCTTTGGCAAAATTGTTTTTAAGGGCAACCTTTTTAAATCTATTTTATTCCCGTATTCTTTATTTTTGTTTAGCTGTGCCAGTTTGTGGAAGGTACTGCCGGATGGCTGGAGTGTGTTTTGGAACAGCAATATTACACACTTAATTACCAACATCAACTCTCAGGCTACGGGCATTTTGTTTTTATGCATTTTTGGCGGCCTGTTTATTACCGCGGCACGCAACAAGTATAAAATGGATCCGGTATTTTATCTTGTTATTCTGGCTTCGTTTTTTATGCTTACCATGGCCAAGGGGCCGCTGGCGGCCATTGTTGTGTGCAGCATGGTAGTTACCTTGCTAATTGGGCTTTTTCAAAAAAACACCGGGTGGCGCGGCCTTTTACTGGGTGCAGCCATAGTGGCTATTTTTGCAGTTACCTATGTAGTAATGTTTAGCAGCGGCGCAAATGAGAGTATGAAGTTTAGCTTGGCGGGTACATTGAATAAAGGTTATTTTGCAAATATATTGGCCCGCTTAAACATAGAGAAGCAGCTGGCCTATAAAATTGCAATACCATGCCTGTGGTTGCTGCAAACCTTTTTAATGATGCCGGCAGTGGCGCCACTGTATGTGAGAGGGCTGGTGGGAGATGTAAGACACTTTGCTTCTTTGCCGCAAGAAAAGCTTTTGTTCCACGGTGTTGCGGTGGGCGGTACGGCAGCGTTTTTCTTGTTTGATCATCCTGCTTTGAGTCAAGCGTATTTTTTGTACGCAGCTATCTTTTTTGTTTGCTTGCTGGCGGTAGATTATACAGATTACTTGCGTCCGCTAAAAAAAGAGACTGCAACCAAAGCTAAAAAAGTATTACACAGCATTTTTGTAGGTGGTGTTGCCCTGTTTGCGGCGGTGGGGTTTGCCACAACCGCGGTTTTGTACATACACCATATTGGCAGCGGGACAAGGCGTTTGGCTTGGAATATGGGCATTGTAGAAAAATATCCTTATGATGTAGTGGTTACCCCCAACGATGAAAATGCGATGACATGGCTGGAAGAAAACACAAGCACCGATATTATGTTTGCCACCAACCGCATACACACAGGTGCAAGAGAAGAGGGTATCAGTAATCTATATTCTGCCCTAAGCGGGCGGCAGGGATATATGGAGGGCTTTCAGTACGCGGTTACCAACATGGGCGTAAGCCAAGAGATTGTAAGCGAGCGGTACAAAACCAACCAAAAATTGTTTGCGGCCGAAACGCCGCCTGCCGAGGTAGTGGAGCTATGCAGAGAAAAAGGGATTGATTATCTGGTGTATTCTATCCAAATGAAGGGGTCTAACCAGCAAATGGGCGATATGGCGCTTGTTTTTGATTCGAGCACAATACAAATATATAAAGTGCCGGATGCGGGGTAGAGGATAGCGCTTGAATGCGAACGTATAAAAACAGATATGATTTTGTTATAATAGAATAGATATGAAAGACAATGACATAGTAAATATTTTGAGAGGAGACGACAATGATTAATTTTGAGTATTATACCCCTACACAGGTGGTATTTGGCAAGGAAACACAAAAACAGGTAGGCAAGCTGATAAAAAAAGAGGGTTCTCGCAAGGTTTTGGTGCACTATGGCAGCCAAAGTGCCCGTAAGTCTGGCCTATTAGATGAAGTATTTGCTTCTTTAAAAGAAAGCAACATTGAATATATAGAGCTGGGTGGCGTAGTGGCAAACCCGCTGTTGTCTTTGGTACGCGAGGGCATTGAGCTTTGCCGTAAAGAAAATGTGGATTTTATACTGGCGGTTGGTGGTGGCAGCGTAATAGATTCGGCCAAAGCCATTGGCTATGGTGTACCGGCGGCCCATGATGTATGGGATTTTTACAGCGGAAAAGCAGTGCCCGAAAGCTGCCTGCCAATAGGCACCGTGCTTACCATTGCCGCCGCCGGCAGTGAGATGAGCAATTCCTCTGTTATTACCAAAGATGATACACAAGAAAAACGCGGTTATGGAAGTGATTTATCCCGTTGCCGCTTTGCTATTATGAACCCAGCGCTTACCGTAACACTGCCTGCCTATCAAACCGCTTGCGGATGTGCCGATATACTGATGCATACCCTTGAGCGCTATTTTACAAACGAAGAAACTATGGAAATTACAGATTCTATTGCAGAGGGGCTTTTGCGTACAGTGATTGAAAACGCCAATATTCTTTCTCGCACACCGGATAATTACGAGGCGCGTGCAGAGGTGATGTGGGCGGGCAGCCTTTCTCACAATGGGCTTACCTCATGTGGGGGTGGCAACGGAGACTGGGCCAGCCACCAACTGGCACATGAGCTAAGTGGCAAGTTTAACACAGCCCACGGGGCTGCCCTTACGGCTGTTTGGGGCAGTTGGGCCCGGTATGTATACAAAGAAGACCCTGCACGTTTTGCACGCTTTGCAAACAAAGTGCTGGATATAGCCGACGAGGGCGATGAAGAAGAGATGGCTCTAGCTGGTATTGAGGAGATGGAAAGCTTCTTTTGGGGATTGGGTCTGCCTACCTCTATTAAAGAGGCGGGGATAGATATGACCGAGGCTGTGCTGCAAGAGTTTGTAACCGGATGCAGCCGCGGCAATACCCGCAAAATAGGTGCTTTTAAAACATTGGATGAAGCCGATATACGCGCCATATACAAAATGGCAGCTACAGGCGAAGAAGACTAATACAAAAAGAGCCATCCCAAAGGATGGCTCTTTTTTATTTTGTGTTGCTGTTTTAGCAGGTTTTATTTAAGCGGGAGAGGAGTTGATCCGCAGTAGCGCCCGGCATACCGGGATGGCTATAACGGCGGCAACCAGTATTTCAAGCCCTACGTTTAGGGTTAAAATTGTGGTAAGTACCGTGATAAGGGGAATGGCACTAAAGAAAAGGAAAAGGAAAAGAAGAACCAAAAGGGTGTGCACAACGGTAGAGGCTATGGCGCTTATGCCGATGGTAATTGTGCGGTGCTTTAACTTTTTATTTAACAGGTTAAACAGCAAGGCGGGCAGCAGGCCAAGTATAATGCGGGGTAAAACAGACATTACAACAGAAGCAACAGGGTTGCCGCTTACTATCGGGTTAAACAATAAATCAATAGGGGATACTGCCGAGAAGATGGCTTTTAAAAGGGAGATAATGCCAAAAGAGCCGCCCAACAGCATACCGTACATAGGACCCATTACAATAGAACCGATAATGACCGGTATGTGCATTAAAGTAATAGAAACGGGCGGAACCATGATAAAGCCAAGAGGGGTAACGCCCAAAATAATTTCGATGGCCAAAAGCAGAGAGAATTGAACAAGCTTTCGGGTAGAGGAATGAGCTTTCATATTGACCTCCTTAAATAGAAGTAAATGGAGCACTATTATATAAGTAATATATTATTACAATAAGGGGAACTGCTATAAGCTAAAACTTGCCTTGTAAAAATATTCGCCGGCGGGCTCTCCAGTGGCAGGGTCTATGTCGTTAAAACAAACGCTTAATATGGTAACGGCGCTGGGTACAGAAAACAAATAGTGGTATTCGGAACTTTCTCCCGGCTGAAGCACCATGCTCATAGGGGCCAGGGTAGAATCGTACAGGGCGGGCAGAGGTTCTGCAAAGCCCTGTTCTCCCCATTGTATTTGAAAAGAGGTGTCAAGCAGGGTAATGGGTTCTTCAGATGTATTCTCTATATATATAACAGTATTTACCAAAGAATCTCCCGAAATGGGAGTATAGTCTCCATACGAAGAAACCTTTTTTGCAGAAACGACCTTCACGTCCATCATTTGCGCGCGCAGGGTGTCACCAACAGAGCCTTCGGCCAAGCCGGTATCGTCGGGTTGTATTACGGTGTTTTTACAAGCAGCCAAACCTACAATTAAACAAAGCATACACAAAACAGACAATACCTTTTTCATAAGTAACACTCCAAATAAATAGTTGCGAATACGGATAATAAGATGTAAATATATATATCTGGCTCGACGGCGGAGGCCGTCGAGCCGTGTCTTATTTTATCATACTATTATAGTGGCTTCAAGGAAAAGAAAGAGGGCAAATATAAAAGAAATAAAAAAAGTTTAAAATACCCCTTGCGCAAACTAGCAAACCATGATACACTAATCGAGCCCCAAAAAAACCGCCGCAAGGTGGTTGGGGTAAGCGAAAAAGTCAAAGCAATTTTTTAAAAAGAAATTTTAAAAAAGTGTTGACAAATAACTCGCTTGTCTCTATAATTAGATATTGTCGCCGCTGGTTACGACGGACACAAAAAACGGCCAACCACAGCGACGCAGGACCTTGAATATTATACAATATTGGAAGACTACGAAGGACCCTTGAGGGCGACAGAAACGTTGTCCTAAGGCTAGAAATTGCCTTGAAAATTCCTAGTTTACAGTAATTCATGACGCAGAGTGTTCTGCTCTTGAAAGCTGTGATTGATTCTTAACGAATCGGAGATTTTAACAGGTCGCAAGACCTTTAAGAT
>JBKEAM010000117.1:0-1520 GCA_047972265.1 Oscillospiraceae bacterium
ACTGTTTTGCAAATTGGCGCGGACGCATCATACCTGCGGGCGGAGGGTCTGGGAACCATCGCAAGGTTCCCAGCGCCTTTTGGTACTTTTCTGCGCAAGAAAAGTACGGCCTGAAAATGAACCAAATGTACAACAATTTTATGGCTCTGCCTGCTTCTTAGGCATAAAAAAGCAAGGTCTATTCTTTATAAAATGCTTTACATTTTGCATTTCCAATCAAAAAGAACAAAAGCATCTATTCCTCTTCTACTGCACCCAAACTCCAAACCGTGCAAAAAGTTGTATGACCTCTTGCTTTATTATTGCATTTGTACGCGGTAAACGGTACGCTGTACCTAAGCAAACGCTTGCCCCTTACACTGCGGCAACGGCTGCGCCCTCGGCTGCATTTTACCCAAAAATTGCCCCAAGTGCAAGCTTGCCCATTTTTGCGCCACGGCATAGCCCCCCTAATAAACAGAAAGAGGACCCCAAACATGGCAGAAAAAACACTGGTTATTACTTACAACGAGGATCCCGAATATCGCTTAAGCGACTTAAAGCCCCACGAAGTAAAACTGCTGCAACGCGTAATAGAAATTTGCCAAGAGGCACGCGATGGCGGCAACCATCCCTTTGGCTGCTTGCTGGCAGACGATGACGGTAACATTTTAATGGAGCAGGGCAACGGAGAGGTTTCCCTTAACGGAGATTGCAGCGCCCATGCCGAAACACTGCTGATGCGTAAAGCCTCGCAGGTGTACTCTAAAGAAGAAATGGCAAAACTTACCATGTATAACTGTGCCGAGCCCTGTGCCATGTGCTCGGGCGCTATGTACTGGGGCAACCTTGGCCGCATGGTGTATATTGGACGCGAATCTGCTTTAAAAGAGGTTACAGGCGACGATATACGCAACCCAACGCTAGATTTACCCTGCCGCGCCGTGTTTGCCCGTGGGCAAAAAAACATGGTGGTGCAGGGCCCCTACCTAGAGATGGAACCCGATTTTTTAAAGTGCCACGAGAATTACTGGAACCCCTCTACTTAATAAAAACAAAGCCCCTGCCCGCCGTTTAACCCGCGGCGGCACACAGGCAGTTTCCTTTTAATTTTTACAACCACAAATACGGTAGCAAATGGTTTGCATACCCTCGTATGCCTGCCATTGTTTTGTATACCCAAAAACGGGGGCATATGCCCCGCCCCGCAAACCAAATTTTTGCCGCCCCGCCGGGCAATACAAATGTTAAGGAGAAGATAGTATCATGAAAAAACTGGCAACACTATGCATGGCAGCAGTACTTGCTCTTTCTCTTTTGGTTGGCTGTGGTTCTTCCGGTGGTTCTTCCTCTGCTCCCGCAGCTTCGGGCACCGGCTCCGGTTCTGCTCCCGCTTCTGCTGGTATACAGGTAGCCGCTATATTTGCGGG
Source organism: Oscillospiraceae bacterium (assembly GCA_047972265.1). Lineage (GTDB taxonomy): Bacteria > Bacillota > Clostridia > Oscillospirales > Ruminococcaceae > JAAYCI01. Next base: position 1,410 of record JBKEAM010000117.1, read on the forward strand.
TGCCATTAACGACGGCAACTGGAACCAAACCCAGTACGAGGCCTGCTGCGCTTAGAGGCGCTTGGTGCCGAAATTGGCTATATGGAAAACATCAGCGATACCGACGCTGCC
>JBKEAM010000014.1:0-7369 GCA_047972265.1 Oscillospiraceae bacterium
TTTGGGGCGCTTACTCATTTCCATCTGTATCTTATTTCCTTTCCGTGCATCTATTACTTAAATACTTAACGACAGTTTAGCATATTTTTACCAATATAGGTCTTATAAAAATACATGGCACATATTTTAAATATTTATTAATTTTCTTTTTTGTTTTCTGGGTTTAATTTACTGTATAGTAACGCCTTGTAACCCGCTTGTAAAAGGTTGAAAGGGCTTATTTGCCCCTTATACTTTGTTTGTAATACTTAAAATTTTTGTAATTTTTTATAATGTTAATTTTGAGTCTGAACTTTTTTGTACAGAACATAGAAATCGGTAATGATTATTATTAATTTGCACGATTTTAGTATACTTAGCCGTTTTATAAATGGAAATATAAATAAGTCCTTGGGGAAATAATGATAACAGCGCTTGTTCATAAAATTAAAATGTATTGGCCGCCCCTACTTTTAGGATGCAAAGCAGAGGAGAGAAGCCATGAAACAACAAAAAAAATCTAAAAACAGCATTTTAAAAATATGCGCCGCACTTTTATTTGTATTGATGCTGGTTATGTCGCAGTCTATTTTTATAAATGCACTCGAGCTTCCAGAAAGTGAAGCAGAATCGGATATATCCGAGCTGCAAATAGAAGACACCTCTTTAACGGCATCGGCATCCTCTTTTATACAAGAGGAGAAGCCAGAAGAAGTGATTGAAAAAACTGCCCCACAGGAGGCAGTATATACCGCCGGGCAAAAAAGAGGCGTGGTAGAGGATGTTGTGCCCGATCCCGAACTGCTGGCTGCTATTAATATGCATTTGGGCCAAACCGACCTAACCGCACCGGTAAGCTCTGCCGATTTGGAAGAACTTACCGGGCTTAGCTACAGCGGCGATTACGAAAATACCCCCGGCACCGCCAGGGTTACCTCTTTGGAGAGGCTGCAGTATGCCATAAATCTCACCTATCTTGATATAAATTACGCCGATTTAAGAGCTTCGGATGTACTGGCACCCATACAAAACCTTACAAAGTTAACCGGTTTAAGTTTTATAAACTCCCGCCTTAGCCAGCCCGAAATGAAGTATGTAAGCAAACTTGTTAATTTGGAGTATATTTCTCTGGACGGAAATAATATAACCAATTTTAACGATTTAAAGCCTCTTTTTGCAAAAAAGCTGGCCGAATGGGAAGCCTATGAAGCAGACCCCGAAAATCAAGAACCTCCCGTTCCTTTTTACCACTCGGGATATTTGCCTTTAAACGACTTAAGCGGAATGATGGACTACCTTACCCATCGATATAAGGAAAGCTCTTATTGGAACACTTGGTCAAGTGACGAACTCCAGTGGATGCAAACCATTATGTACGTTACCAGAGGAATAGGCCCCAATTCTCACTCCTATTATTCTATTAAAGACGCCGAAAAAAACAATTATTGGGGCTTTGATATAAAAGAAAACAATGTTGGAACAGTATATACCAGTAGTTTAGGTAACACCGTGCCTGTAAAAACCAATATTACCGATTATTTTGGCGATAAAGCCCTTTTTGCTGTATCCGGCGATTGGCACATGGACCTCGAGAATGAATCATTAAATCTTTTATATGGCATTGGCATTTACAGCCTGCTTGATTATATGGAGTATCTTCACGACAGTAACGACGGCATGGGTGAAACCGTTGAAGAACATTTTGCTTTAAAAAGCCGCCCCAGTGCACAATATCCCGGCAAGCTGGAATATTACTACGAAGGCCGGTATTTTAACATTGTTCCCTACAATCCATATGCCACCGGCCCTGAGGATTTTCAGGATATTGTAATAGTAGACCCCGAGTACTGGACTGAATTTACTGTATTTTATTACGAGTATAAAAATATAGATACCCCTGTAGAAAACCCCGAGGGCGGGTATTATCCCTCGCCCTATGTTTTTAATGGCGATAGTGTAACAGCCGTAGCCGCCGGTTTTTCTTTCATCCCAAGCGTTAAATCACTTGGCTATAACTCTGGCGGAGGAATACTGTTTAGCGTTACCATTAAAGAAAACGACGTTTTGCCTCCCTACATTACAGGCGCAAAAGATGCAACCATTGCCGTGGGCAGTAATTTTGACCCTTTAGAGGGGGTTTTGGCCTTTGACCCAAATAGCAGCCAAAGTAACCCTGCCGATATAACCGACCGCTTGCAGTATAGTGGACAGGTAGATGTTTATGCGCCCGGTACATACTCGCTAACACATACCGTGGTTAACGATGCAGGCCTTAGCGCAACCGCCTCTCGCGTTATCACTGTGGCTACCTCGGTGCCGGGCGGCAGCGGCGGCAACCCGCAAACCGCTGTCTCCTCTTCGTCCGCAAGTTCTTCCGGCTTTTACGGCGGCGCTTCTCAGTCGTCTTTGGGGGTGGAAAGTTCTTCTTCGGGTACATCATCCAGCCAATCTAGCTCTGCCGGCACTATCAGTGGCGGCGAGGCATTTTCTCAACCGCAAAGCAGTGATACTGCTCAAAAACAATATATAGGCTCGTGGTCTATTATAAGTTTGGGCTTTACGCTTATAACACTGCTGCTTAGCTTAATGTTAATTTTTGATAAAAAACAAACCCGGCTTTTGGCGCTTCGTTTGGCAGCTATTTTGGTTCCTGTCATTTCTGTTCCCGTTTTTCTATTTACAAACCAAATAACGCAGCCGATGGTACTTATTACACCGTGGACATTGCTTGCTTTTGTGATTATTGCAGCACAATCAGTATTATTTTTATTGTATGCCCGCAAACGCCATTAAAGCATACATATCCTTAAAAGCCCCTACACTACACCAAACGCTTTATACGGTAAATAGGCAGAGGATTTTTGCAAAACCTCTGCCTATTAAAAAACCACCCCCAATAAATATAGGTGCAGCATGAAGATAAACAAAACCAAAAACTTTATACAAAAAACATGGGTTTTACCGGCGGTAAGTTTGCTTGCCGTTTTGTATGCCGAAGTTTTGCTGCGCTTTTCTTTTGGGCAGGTTTTGCTTTTTGTTGCGGATCACCCTTTACTGTTTATATTTAACTGGGCACTTTCTTTTGGTGTGGCCTGTTTGTCGCTCGCTTCATTTGGCCGTTACCAGGTTTGTGCAGGCATTCTTTTTGTTGTAAGTACGCTTTTGGGGGTTGTTGGCCGCATAAAATATATATATCGGCAAACCGGCCCCACCATTTGGGACCTTTCGCTTTTAAAAGAAGCCCAGCAAATGAGCGGCGCCCTGCCCAAACACTTTATTCTTTTTTCGCTTTTGTTTATTGCGTTTTTTGCAGCAATATTTTTACTAGTTATATTAAAATCCAAAAAAGGCGCTGCCTCCCCGCTTACCCGCCTTTGCAGCCTTGGTATAGTTACAATACTAGCCGTGTGTGTTTGGTTTTGGCTGCCGGGCATTTTGTCCCCCACACAAAACGGGCAAAACCAGCGGCGCACTGTTTTACAAACCGGCTCTTACAATTACTTTTTTGCCACTCTTAACAAGCATGCCTCCACCCAGCCCAATAACAATGCAAGTTCTGCCACGTTGGCAGAAAGTTTGCCCGATACAAAAGCCGAAACGCAAACTCTTACAGAATGGTTTTCTGCCGCAAACACAGCCCAAAACGGGCCGGATATTATATTTGTACAAAGCGAATCTTTTTTTGATCCCACTGTAGAGTTGTCTTCCGAGCTTTTTTCAAAAGACCCTTTGCCTTTTTTCCATCAACTTCAGCAGCAGGGCGCATCTTTTTCTTTGGCAACCCCTGCCTATGGCGGCGATACTGTAAGTGCCGAATTTGAGGTGCTTACCGGCCTGCAAAGAGAATTTTTTGCCAAAGAGGCCAACATTTACGATGATGGTATAAACCGCCCTTTGGCTTCTCTTGGATGGATATTGAGAGTGCAGGGGTACAACACCGTAGCGCTGCATCCCTTTCAGGCCGCTTACTATGGGCGCCAGCAAATATTTAGCCTTTTGGGCTTTAACGCCTTTTTAGGCATTGATGAGCTTATGCAAAAACCCGGGTTTATGGATAGGGCCTTTGAAGAAAACGACCTGTACGCAAACGACCTGGAACTTACCCTCCAGATTATTTTGCAACTGGAAGAATCGAACGATGCCTCCAGCTTGGTATTTGCAATCTCTATGCAAAACCATATCCCTTATGCCGGGCAACACCCGGGGTACGAGGTAGAGTATCTGGGCGAGGGAAACAAGAGGGAAGTACAGGAATTTTCAAACTATTTAAGCGGCTTGCACAAAACCGACGAAGCCCTGCGCCAATTGGTTGAGTATCTTAAAACAAGAGAAAAAGAAACCATTTTGGTGTTTTACGGTGACCACCGCCCTGCGCTGGAGTTTTTTTTGCAAACAGATGAAAGCGAATACAATCGCTACCAAGTACCGGCTGTTGTTTGGAGCAATAAGGGGATTCAGATACAAGGCCAAAGCCACTTGGACATGGCTACCCTGCCTACCCTTGTTACCCAGGCTGCCGGGCTTAGCGTACCACCCCATTGGGCTTTACTGCTTAATTTGCACGCGCAGGGCCTTACCGATTTTACCCAGTATTACGCCACAATTAACGGAAAGCAGTATGCTTCTTCCACACCAGAATACCGGGATATTTACACAAAACTGCAAGAGATTAAAACCCTTACATGGGAGTATACCCCACAAACAAAGGGGTAATCGCAATAGTCCCTTATTTCATCTTTTATTAACATCACACAGTATACAAATAAAAAAGTAGAAAGTATGAATTGCCCTGGGCGTTTCATACCTTCTACTTTTCTTTATTATCTTTTTAAATCAGCCATTATGCTTACTTATGCAGTATAGCATCGCAAAGCTGTATCTATACAGCCTATGTAGCTGCGCATATTTAAATTACAAAAACTTTAAAATGTACCTTTGTTACAGCCCTACATTCAAAACCTTCAGCGTACCGGTTCCTCTATATCCAAATCAATTTTTTCTACATCTATTACGGTGTATGTTTTCATGTTTACAAAAACAACCCTGCCGCTCGAAAATTGCCCAAACATATACCAATCAAATTTGCCCTCTACCATTTCGCTTTTGTCTATCCCCTCAGAGTACAGGGTGTCGTACCAAAGCCTAAGGCTGTATGTTTTGCTGGGGTCCTCGTAGGGTTCTCGGTTGCGTTCATCCCCCTCAACTCCCAAATCTGCCAATGCACTTTCTCCCTGAAGCGCCCCTATGTGGCTGCCCCAGTAGTAGTCGTTTTCTAAATCATCTATCGATTTAAAAAAGCCGCAGCTTCCATCCTCTTTTAAAACAAAAACAGCTTCGCCAGATGAAAATTTCCATGTACCAACATACTCTTTGTCTGTATTATCGTCGTAATTCAGTGTATCTGCATATCCAAATTCCTGCTCAGCAAAGCTAGCCGCTTCACTTAAAGAGGAGGGCTGGCTGGCCACACTTTGAACTTCTTCACTTTTGCTTTGCACTTCACTTTTATTGCCGCATCCCGCAAACATTGCCAGCATAAGTACTACGGCAACACACACGCTGCTGTATTTTTTCAAAAAACATTTCCCCCATTCAAAACATATCCCTTGCTTTATAGTATACACATTAAAACGTACCTATGCAAATTTTAAATCTTTTTAAAGTCTTATTTATAAATTAAACACTGCTTTTTTCCGCATTTAAAACGGTACGCTTTGGTTATGCATCCATATTTCGCTCATGTCCTTTTGGGGCAATACTATACAGTCTCGTGCACAGCTATCATTTAAAATTTTATCACATTCACGTATGGTTTTTCCTTATTTCACTCATATTTACATGCGCTTGCCAATTTGCGCCGGGGCCGATATAATATAGCCATTGTATTTCTTCTGCCTATATGGATTGCTTTTTAACCAAACAGAGCAGAAAACACGCCGCCACTTAAGCTATTGTATTAAACGAAGGGCTGAGGAGCTCTTTTTTTACAAATTTAAAGTTAGTCTAAGCTAACTAATCTGTGTGGAGGCGGATAAATGCAAAGCAACAAAATTACGGCAAAGGATCTTATCAATGTAGGTATTTTTTCGGCCATCTATTTTGTTTTACTGTTTGTGTCTTCAATGGTTGGGTTTATTCCTATTTTATTACTGTTGCTGCCGGTAATATGCCCCATTGTAACGGGCATCCCTTTTATGCTTTACCTTACCAAGGTGCATACCTTTGGGCAAATTACACTAATGGGCATTGTACTTGGGCTTGCCAACCTGCTTATTGGCGACAACTGGTTAATCATTCTTTTTGCCGCCGGCTTTGGCCTGCTCGCAGACCTTATTTGCAAAGCAGGCAAGTACCGCAGCAGCAAGCTAAATATAGTTGGCTATAGCGTATTTGGTATTTGGGTGGTTGGTAAGGCAATGCCCATGTATATTATGAGGGACAGCTATTTTCAGCTAATGCGCAGTGGTTACGGTAACGAATATACCGATGCCACTTTAAAACTTACCCCTGCGTGGACATTGCCTTTGTGGTTTGTACTAGGCTTTTTGGGCGGCGTACTTGGTGGTTTACTGGGCAAAGCTGTGCTTAAAAAACATTTTGAGCGCGCGGGGATTGCTTAAATGAATACCCTGCTGCACACCACCGGCGGCACGCGCCATTTACGGTTAGATCCTCGCACCAAATTTTTATTGCTTTTATGCGTTAGCTTTTCTCTGGTTTGGGCAGGCTCTGCCGGTGTTATGGCGGTGGCCCGCCCGGTATTAGCCTTTTTGCCCTGTGTACTGCTTTTATTTTCTGCCCGGTGGCGCACGGGCATTGTGTGCGGTATTTTACTGGCCGTTTGCCTTGTGGCAGAAAACACCCTATTGTATACCACCACCGGTATTTTTAACCTTATTTTGGTGCCGGTATGCGCTGTTTTTACCCGCTTTTTGCCCTGTGTTTTTGCCGCCTATTATATGATGGCAACCACTACCGTAAGCGAGTTTACCGCCGGCATGGAGCGTATGCACATGCCCCAAAAAATCGTCATTCCATTGTCTGTAATGTTTCGGTTTTTCCCCACTGTGCTGGAAGAACAGCGCAGCATACGAGATGCCATGCAAATGCGCAACATCACCGTATCAAACCCCGTTGCAATGCTGGAATACCGGCTGGTGCCTTTGGTTGCCGCCGTTGTAAAAATAGGGGAAGAACTAAGCGCCGCCGCCCTTACCCGCGGCCTTGGCGGCAATGTTAAACGTACCAATGTATGTAAAATAGGCTTTGCAGCGCAAGATGCAGCTGTTATACTGGTTGCCCTTGGCTGTACAGGTGCAGTAGTACTGCAAAAGGTAGGATTATTTTGATTAACATCGAAAATCTGAACTTCCGTTATAAAAGTGGACGC
>JBKEAM010000019.1:0-57759 GCA_047972265.1 Oscillospiraceae bacterium
CACCTTTTCTTGATTTGTTTGACATGCTTTTTGGCCTCCTTCTTTCAGTATACACGATTGATGGCGTGTCTTCCATTTCGAGAAGGGCTCAAACCAAAAGGAGAAACACAGTTGCCCTATAAAGTAGAAGATACCCAAACGGTTGTGCACCTTTTTAAAGGGTGGGAAAAAGGCATGGTGCTGGCCTGCCTGCAAAAGGTAATGGGAAGCATTTATGCAGATAACCTGCAAAACCCACGCAGTGCAAAAGCACTTATTGGAGATTTTTGTGTTTTAGCCGGTGAGGCAGATACAAACCTGCTTTTGTTTTGGCCGCCCCAGCACCAAAGCGGGTTTGTAATATTGGTGCCCCAAACCAAAGAGTGGAAACTATTAATAGAGCAGCAGTATGCAGGTAAAGCTAAAAAAATAACCCGCTATGCCATAAAAAAGAAGAAGATGTCTTTAACCAAACCCATCTATTAAAAGCGGCCCAAACATTGCCGCAGGGGTATTCTCTTGTGCCAATTAACAAAGAGATTTACCACTACAGCCAGTTAAACCAGTGGAGTAAAGACCTTGTTTCTCAGTACCCCACATACTCACAATATCAAAAAATGGGGCTGGGCGTGGTGGCGGTGCAAAACAATATACCGGTTGCAGGGGCTTCTTCTTACGCCTCTTACAATAATGGCATAGAAATTAAAATTGATACAAGAGAAGACCAGCGCAGAAAAGGCCTTGCCTACGCCTGCGGGGCGGGGCTGATACTGGAATGCTTAAAGCGGGGGATATACCCCGGCTGGGATGCCCACAATAAGGCCTCGGTTGCTTTTTTTTTTTAAGGCAAACTATTTTTACAGGATAAATAGTGCCCTTAGATAGATTCTTTTTTATTGTAAAACCTGTGCATAATATGGGAGCATACAGGGCTGGCAATTGCCTGCACAATAAAAAGCAAAAGTGCAAACCCAAGGTAAAGCAAAAGGTTGTGTGTGCTTGGCAACGGCAAAGAAAGCATAGTATGAAATAACAAAACAGCCGCCACAAAACCCATTGTCATAGTGCTGCACAAAGACACGCGCAGCTTGTTAAAGGGGATGCAAGATTTAAAAACGGCAATAATACCCGCAGTACCCACCAAAAGGTATAAAAGCAGCCCGGCTTGGGCAGTTGCAATGTTAAGTACAGGGGCCAGTAAAGTAACAGCCAAATAAGTCACTATAAAGCCTAAAGCCACCGGCAGGGCCCTTTGCAGTACATTGGGCAAAAAGCGCCCGGTAATTTTGCGGTTGTCTGGCTCAAAAGAAAGAAAAAACGCGGGGTATCCCTCTATGGCAAGGTCAATTAAGGTAATTTGAAGCGGGATAAAGGGGAAGGGGACATTAAAAACAATACACAAAAGGCAAAGTACTACAGAGTAAATTGTTTTTACAAAAAATACGCCGGATAAACGGGTGATGTTATTTACCACCCGGCGCCCCTCGTGTAAAACCTTGGGCAGAGAAGCAAAATTAGAATCTACCAAAACAAGGTTAGAAATTTGCTTTACCGCATCGCTTCCCTCCGCAATGCCAATGCTGCAATCGGCCTCGCGCAGGGCCAATAGGTCGTTAACACCGTCGCCTGTCATGGCTACGGTTTTTTTGTTTTTTTGTAGCGCTTTTACAATCAGCCTTTTTTGGTGGGGAGATACCCGCCCAAAAACCGAGTAACTTATTGCGGCACTTTCTACTTCTTCATCGGTTAGCTTGCTTAAATCAATGCATTTGTCCGAGTGCGCAAAACCTGCCTGTTTGGCAAGGGCAGATACTGTGGCAATGGTATCGCCCGATATTATTTTTATGGCAACGCCCTCTTTTTCAAAAAAAGCCAGGGTTTTTGCAGCGTTTTTACGGATGGGGTCTACAATAATAAAAGCGGCCAATAGCCGTATATTGGGCAGTGTTTGGTTTATAATTTCGCCCTCGGCAATCCCTGCCAGCAGCACTCGTTTCCCCTGCGCTGCGGCCTGCTGTAAAGCAGGTGGCAGGGCACCCCGCAGCAGTTTTTCGGGCGCGCCAATTACAAGGGTGCCTTCCTCTGCAAATGTTACAGCGCTCCACTTGCGCTCAGAAGAAAACGGAATGGAAGAAACCGCACTGTATACCGCATCAGCATTAAAATAATTGGCCAATGCCAAAAATGTGGCGTTGTTATCAGCAGTAGCTTGTAAAAAAGAGGCCATTAGTTTTTCTAGCGGCAGGCCGGGGTTAGGGGATAGTTGCAATACTTCCTCTACGGCCATCCGCCCATCTGTAAGGGTGCCGGTTTTATCAAGGCATAAAATATCAACATGCGCCAGGGTTTCAAGTGCAAAAAGTTCTTGCACCAAAACCTTTTGCCGGCCAGTTTTTGTATGCCCGTTGCAAGGCTGATGCTAATTAAAAGTACAAGCCCTTTGGGCAGCATGCCCAGCAGGGCCGCCGCGGTAGAAATTACAGATAAATCTAAGGGGTGGCGCGTAAAAACAAAGCCTGCACAAGCAGCACAATGCCAAGGGGTAAAATCAAAAAACCGGTAATGCCGGTTACCCGCCTCATCGAAAGCATCAGCTCCGAGTTAAGCTGCCGTGCCTTCTTAACCTCATTGGCTATTTGGGCGCTGTAGTTTTGGGCACCTACATGTTCTACTTTTGCATAGCATTTGCCGCTTATTACATGGCTGCCAGAGTAAAGCATGTCTCCGGTGGCTTTTACAACCGGCTCAGATTCCCCGGTAAGCATCGCCTCGTTTACTTCCAGCACGCCGGTTATAACGGTTGAATCGGCGCATATCTGGCAGCCGCTGGTTAAAATAACAATGTCATCTTGTACCAGTTCATCAAGGGCTATTTTTTGTGTGCGGCTCTCTCTTTGCACGGCAATGGTAGAGCTGGTTAGTAAAGACAGCTTTTCTACCAGTTTTTTGCGTGCAGCTCCTGCACAATACCAATGGTGGTATTTAGGGCAATAATTAAAATAAAAAAGCAGTTTTTCCATGCGCCCACAGCAAGCAATGCAATGGCTATAAGCAGGTTAAAAAGGTTAAACAGGGTAAATATATTGTCCTTAAAAATCTGTGCGGTGGTTTTTGTTATCTGTGTTTGTACCGTATTGCACAAACCGGCCTGTTTTCGTTCCGCTACCTCTGCCGCCGTAAGCCCTTGCACAGTGTCGTTAAAATCATACATCCAAAATCCTCGCGCGGTATTCAACCAGTATTTGGGTTTAAAGATATGTCGTAAACCAAATACGAAGTATAGCACGCTTTATGGGGCATAAAAGAAAAATACAAGTCAAATTTATGTTAAATTTATGCCACTCTATTCTTAAAAATGCTGTAGATATGCTGTATACGCAAAAAGTCCCAAAGTGTAAAATAATATGCTAGATAAGAAGAAGCATATAAAAAACAAAGCAGGCGGGCGTATGCCCAAAACCTGCTTTGCTGCAATATAAGTAGTACTGTAATCAAATTGATTTTACTGCAAATAAAAAGCTACCCTTTCCATACCCAGCCATCGGCGACTTTATCGTATACTATGGGCAGGCCTGCAAGGCGCAGTTCTTCTATAAAACGGCGTGCGGCAGGCTCGCTTCTCTGTATGTGGGCTGCTATTTGTGGTGAGGTTATTTTGGGGTTATCCTGTATCAACCGCAGTACATAAAAAGAAGCAGATAAGTTTTTTGCAAGGTTTTCGGCACGTTTGGCTCTTGTGTATGCTTTTGGCAACAGGGTAGGCAGCGCAGTATGCAGGGCGGTAAAAGAGGTAAAAACCTCTGCGTTGGTAACCAATTTCCACATTTTGGGGTCTTCTGCAACAATCAGCTTTACGGTAGATTGCCCTTCAATTTTTGTAAAAAAGTGGGTTAACTCGGCAAGTTCCTTTTGCGTCAAAAGGGCAGGCACAATTAAAACGGCAAAGTAGTTTTCTTCCATAATCTGCCGGTAAGAAGTCGCCGCAAAAAGGGCATATTCTTGGGGCCATGCCACGGCAGCCAACGTTTCAAATTCTTCTTTTTTAAACCCAACGGCAAGTACACGGCTGCTGTCTATCATACTGCACCTCTTTGTATGTGTTATTTTTTACAAACCGGAAAATACACCTCGGTTACAAGGCTTTCCGGCATGGTTTGGGCAGGGTCGCTCTGGTAAACTTCAAAGGGCGCGTCACATAAAGCATATTCGTTTTCTTCCATCCACTCTTTTATTTTGGCATATACCGAGCTAAGGCCAGAGTACGGCCCCTTTAAAACAGCCATGGCGTGCAGCCCGCCCTCAAAAATGCGGGTGCCGCCCTCTTTTACAGGTACGCCAACCTCAACATCGTAGTTGGTGGGGCTGTATTCTTCATCGTGATAAATAGACATAGGCGCCCCCACCGGGGTGTAATGCTCTCGCACAATGGCCTCGTACACTTTTCCTATCAGTTTGCCGTAATCGTCCATATTGATTTTTTGGCGTACAGATAAAATGCTTTTTGCGGGCAGCTCTGTAAGCTGTACGGTAATGGTATCCAAATAAGACATAATGCTTATTCCCCTTTCAAGGTTATGGATATCCGCCTCCATCTGCGCAAGAATAAACTGATAACTGCTTAGCTTTTCTTCCATCTCCCTTTGCTTTTTGATCATTAACACAAAAAGGGCGTCGGTGTCTTTGGGGGTTTGCAGTATAGCGGTAATTTCTTCTAAAGAAAAGCCATACAATTTAAGCCTGCCAATTAAAAGAATATCTTTTAGCTGCCCAATATCGTAGTACCGGTACCCGTTTGTATCGTTTACATGGGTAGGCTTTAAAAGCCCTATCTCATCGTAATAACGCAGGGTTTTTGTGGTTATCTTGCTTATTCTAGAAAATTCTCCAATTGTCAGCATGTGGCGTCTCCATATTACTGTTTTGCACCCGGGTTACAAATACAGTGTATAGCTTCCAGTAGGGGGAAGGTCAAGTAATAATTTGTAAAAATAAAAAATAATGTACAAATAAATATTTTATAGCCAGTATACCATAACAAAAAAATGTTTTATAACCCCGCAGATACTTAGCTTAATAATGTATAAAGGATAGAAAATAGCCAGAGGGAAATCCACCTCAAATTCCCTCTGGATGCAATTATTTATAAACTGTTTGGGTCACTGTTTCGGTAGAGCCATTGCAGGTTACTTTTACTGTGGATGCCAACTTGTAAGAAAACCCGCTTGCAAAAGTATATGATTTTGAAAAATTTTTGATGGAGGCATAAGCTGTTTCGGTTAGACGCGAAACCTCCACGTATTGCCCGCCAGATAGCTGATAAAGAATGAGAGTTGCCTGAATAGAAGTAGTGCTCGATTTACCCTCTACGGCGCAAAAAACGAAGAAGAACGAATTTCGGGCTTTATTTTTAAAACATTTACCCAAAAAGGGGATATTTGCTGAAAGATCAATTTGCTATTGGCAGGGGCGGGAGATGCAAGAAGGGGAGAAGACGACAGTGCAAGCATAAAAAATACGGCAAGGCATAGAGCAACTACTTTTTTTCTCATTTTAACAACCTCTTTCTTTTGTGTAAATAACACTGTTTAAAGGACACTACAGTGTATATACGTATAAAGAGGATTTAAGGTTACAAATTTAAAACTGTATGCCTCGCGCCATTTTTATGGCTTCTTGTAAGGGGGCATCAGTAGTAATATCAAAAACATACCCGTCTTTTGTCCAAATCAAAAGGTTTCTTCCTTGGTCAGAGCTTCCCCAAACGGCGTCTATACCATCAAAAACAATTTGATAGTATGTTGTGGTGTCATTATCCACACTTAGCATGCCGCTTGAAGAAGCCAGTGAAATTCCAATAGAAGAGATATTCCCACTGCTGTCTCCATAAACAATAGAAAGTCCATCTTCAACAATAAGCTCATCCATCAAAATATCGTACCCTTTGGGCCAATAAGTTATTGCAAGGTTTTTGGGCAGTGTAGTTGGGCTTTCGCCGCCATCGGCTTTAAATACAAAGGTAACAAAGCCGTTGTACCATTCCATGGCGGTGGTTACTATAGCCTGTTGCACAGCTTTTACAGGCACAAAAGCAAGCCCGGCAATGGTAAAAAGCGCACAACAGCAAAGGGCTATTTTTTTGGTGGCAGACCGTATGCTTTTGTTTCTTTGTTTTGCTTTTTGCCTGCGTACAGAGCCGCGAATGCTGTCATCTAAATGGGCAGATGGCGTGTATTCTTCGCTCACGCTTTTTTGCTCTAGTGCTTCCAGCATCCGAGCTTCCGACTCGAGCGCTGCAAACTGAAGTATGGCGTCAAAATTAACTGTCAATGTGTCTTTCATGTTTTTTGTCCTCTTCCAGCAGGTTCTGGGCCATTTTGCGTGCCCGGAACAAACGTATTTTTACATTTTCTTCGGTAATTTCCAGTATGCGGGAGATTTCGCCCAGTTTATAGCCTTTTGCCTGGAGAATAAGGGGGGAGCGGTATTTCTCGTCCATGCAAGAGATAAGCTCCACAAGCCTGTTGATAGAATCGGTTGATACAACAACATCTTCCGGCAGGGGGTCATTGCTTTCTTCCGTCACTGTAAAGTCATTGTCTGCATGGGTCTTTTGCTCGTATTTTTGGGTACGCAGCATATCAATGGCTTTGTTTCTTGTAATAAGTACGACAAAGGAGGCAATTTGGTTGCAATTATCGGTGCGAATATCATCTATTTTTTTTATCAGGGCTAAAAAGCTGTTGTGCACCGCATCCTCGGCAAGCTGTGCATCCTTTAAAATATGCAGTGCCTCATAGTACATGCGTTTTTTGTAAACAGCGTATATTTCGGTTAGTTTATCCCGTTGCTCAGGTGTATTCAGCGCGGCAAGATACAACCATAACATGCATTATTCCTTTCAATTCGGGGTTGCGGCTGTAATTCAATAAAGGCGGCATATATACAATATGCAAACAGTGTGCATACTTTTACCAATTAACATAAAACAGTACTTTAATTGTACCAATGGCGGCTTTTTTTGTCTATTAAACAAAGGGCAGATTTGAACATTATGCCGATAGAGCCTGTTGTTAAAAAGGGATATGTCATTAACGGCAAAATAAAAGCACCGCAGCCTTATTGTGGCCGGCGGTGCTTTTGTATCATTTTAAATTGATAGGGGTACGCAAAACCAGAAGGTTTAAGCAAAGCAAGTTTTGCTGTTTTTGCTTACAGACTTTGGGCGCGCTCCCTGATGTTTTTGTTAAAATTGATAACCGGGTGGCTGTATTCTTCATTCATCAGCGGAGAGGTAATCATAAAATCGGCCGAGGCTTGGTTGTTGGCAATGGGTATATCGTATACCAGGGCAATGCGCAGCAAGGCCTTTACATCAGGGTCGTGTGGCTGTGCCGAAAGAGGATCGGAAAAAAAGATGACAAAATCGATGTTGCCCTCTACTATTTTGGCACCAATTTGCTGGTCTCCCCCCAAAGGGCCGCTGTTGTAGCCACGTACGGGCAGGCCAGTGCGGTCGGTAATCATGCGGGCAGTTGTGCCGGTGCCGCACAAAAAGTGAGATTTTAGTATATCTTTGTGCTCTTCGCACCAATCCAGCAAATCGGGTTTTTTACCATCATGTGCAATCAGGGCAATGTTTTTTTGTTTTCCGATGGTAAGGGTTATAAAATCTGTATCCATCTAGTTCCTCCCGCTTATATTTTTAGGCATTGCCGGCCACGCCCGCAGTTACATCTTGCGGGGCAAGTTTCCGGGGTTCTTCTATCATAAAGCTTTTTAGTGCGTCTATGTTTTGCTGTGTGTCGTTCAATATCCTCAGTTCGATGGGTTTGGTAAGATCCAAACTAAAAATCCCCATCAAAGAGCGTGCATCCAAAATGTAACGGTCCGAAATCAAATCAAAATCCCCATCCAGTTTGGTTACTTCGCTTACAAAGCTTTTTACAATATCCGGAGAGGAAAGGCTGATTAAAACACTTACCATAGTAAAGCCCCTTTTCTTTGAACTGTTCCTTGTAGTTGATGTTTTGAAAAGCCCTTTACAAAAATAAAGGCAAAAGGGCTTTTTCACGCGACTTTACTATTTTACAATTTGAAACAGCTAAAAGCAACAATAGAAAACAGCAGCCGCAAAATAAAAAAGAATACAATGCTTGTTACAATGCGTCTTTTTCTAAAACAAAGCCATCCCGGCTTAAAAGAGAAGCATAATCGCCGCTTAGCCAGCGGTCTGCTTCGTTTGCATGCAGTATAACCGGCATGCGGTCGTGTATGCCAAACATCGAGGCGCTTGGCTGGGTTGTAACAATGGCAAAATGAGATTTAATATGCCCCTCTGCATCGGTGGTGTTGGTGTAAATACCTGCCATTAATAAAGCAGGGCGCTGTGGCACCGTAAAATGGTATTTTTGCTTGTCATGCTCGCCGCCGTGCTGCCACTCGTAAAACCCTGTGCCGGGCACAAGGCAGCGGCGGGTTTCAAATGCTTCGGCCCAAAATGGGCTGGAGCGAGATTCAGCCCGGGCGTTAATCAGCAGCTTTTTGGGGGTGGCCCAGTGGGGAACACCCCATTGCATTAAAACCGGGCGCCGCCCTTTTGCCCCCTTTACCAGTACGGGCACAATGTCCGACGGAAAAATCTCACCCGTTTTGGCCTCCTGCCCGGGCTCCAGCGCAAAAGGAGAATTTTGCACCGCCATAGAGAGCATAGAAGCAAGTGCAGGGATGTCTTGGGTTATAAATAAAGAGTAACGTCCGCACATATAGGTCTCCTTATCAAGCGGCAGCGGGCTAGTCTTTTACATCGTACCCGGTAGCCACAATGGCGGCCTTTATTTCATCTAGGGTAGTAAGGGCCGGGTCGTACTCTACCGCGGCCAGCTTTTTACGGCGGTTTGCCTTGGCTTTTTTTATACCGGGCAGGCGGCGCACCGCATTGGCAACAGTGGCTTCGCAGTCTCCGCAGGCCATACCCTCAACCGTAATTAAAACAGATTCCATAATAAATGCCTCCTATAGGCCTGTATGCTGCTGGGCGGGCTTGCTAAAGGTTTACCGCAAACAAAGCGAACGGCTTTGCAGCATATATAAATGTATAAGGGGATGTTTGCCGCTATATAGGCACATAACACATCCTTTTATGCCCAGTATACCACACTTAAAAAAGCATTTATAAAAAATTTAAATTAAATATACAAAAATGGTTGACAAAGATATTATTTGTAACTATAATGGTTACAAATAAGGAAGGGACGTTATATGTACTCAACAAAGCTAACAGTTAGTATTCATATATTGTGTGTGGTGGGGTTAAATAAACAACCTGCGGTTACCTCCGATACCATTGCTTCCAGCATACAAACCAACCCCGCGCTTGTGCGCCGCTTAATGGGTGGGTTAAAGGCAGCAGGGCTTGTAAAAACACAAACCAAATTAGGGGTTACCGGCCTTGGCCGCCCGGCCAATCAAATATCTATGTTGGATATTTTTAAGGCGGTAGAAAAAGAACAGCACTTGTTTAACATTCACGCAAACACAAACGAGCGATGTCCCGTTGGGGCAAATATAGAGCGTGTAATGGGTAGGATACGAGATACCATACAAGCGGATTTTGAGAAAGAACTGGATAGTGTTCCTCTTTCAGATATTCTCGATTCGATACAAGAAAGTGGTGAAATGTGTTGAAGATATTGGTATTGGGCGGTTCCGGAATGGCCGGAAGCGCCATCTATAAAGAGGCAGTGGCCAGAGGCCACCATACCGTTGCCGTTGTAAGGGATGAGGCCAAAGCCCGGCAGCTTTTGGGGCCGGGGGCAAATATTTTGGCAAAAGATGTGTTTGACCTTACTAAAGAAGATTTAAGTGCTTACGATGTTATTGTAAAAGCGGTAAGCACCTCGCCCGATAAAGCCTATAAACATGTAGATTTAACAGCAAAGTTTGTGGCTATGCTTCGAGAGCAGGATTCTCCCCGTTTACTAACCATATTAGGGGCGGGCAGCCTGCTGGACGCAAACGATATACCCATGCTGGACACAATGAAAACCCAACCGGAGGTGCAGCCTTGGATTGGAATACCCATTGGCCAGTACCGCGAGCTTTTGTTTTTGCGCGAGATAGATAATGTAAACTGGGTTGGTGTATCGCCCTCATTCAATTTTATACCGGGTGTAGCTTACACGCCGGTGCTTGGCAAAGACCACCTGCTTACCGCTGCCGATGGCAGTTCTCATACCACCAGCGGTACCATGGCAGTTGCAATTTTAAACGAGCTAGAACACCCAAGTGTTTTCAAATCTCGTTTTACCGTTTCGGATTAACAATAAAAAACACCGTCTTTTAGGCGGTTTATATATAAATTATAAAATAAAAAAATATTATAGTGGAGTTGACATAAAATGAGTAAAAAAGTTATAGGCGTATTTGTAGGCAGCCTTCGCAAAGGTTCTTTTAGCAAAAAAGTAGCAAATGCAATTACAGAGCTTGCCTCCGATAATCTGGAGCTAAGAAATATCGAAATTGGTGACCTGCCCTTGTATAACGAAGATTTGGACGCGGGCAATGTGCCGGCAGCTTGGTCTAAATTCCGTCAAGAGGTAAAGGGCGTAGATGGATTTTTGTATGTAACCCCCGAGTATAACCGCTCTTATCCCGCAGCGCTTAAAAATGCACTGGATGTAGGCTCTCGCCCCTATGGGCAAAGCGTTTGGGATGGCAAGCCCGGCGCTATCGTTAGTGTTACCCCCGGTGGGCTTGGTGCCTTTGGCGCCAACCATCACCTGCGCCAGCCGCTTACCTTTTTAAATGTACCTGTAATGCAGCAGCCAGAGGCTTATATTAGCAATGTTACTGCTCTGCTGGATGCAAATGGTAAGGTAAACGATGATGATACCAAAAAGTTTTTTAAAGAGTTTATTGATGCCTTTGAAAAATGGGTAAACCTCATTACTGCAAAGTAATTGTAAATAGATTAAAAGCAGCGTTATTTTATAACGCTGCTTTTTTGTTTGCCCTGCCCGTAGAGCAAAAACTGATAGCCAAAAACTTGTTTGCCAAAGCAGCTATCCTGCATTGACAGGCGGAGTAAAAAAGAGTATTATCCATAATCATACTATTCATATATGTTTTATATGAATAGTATGATTATTTTAAACCGTACAATAACCCCGCGGCATGTTTTTTGTGGCGGCAAAAAGCAAAGGAGTATACAACAATGGGCGAAAGAGTATATGGGAAACAGTTTGGATTTTCAACCCGGTCGGTGCACACGGGCAACGATGTGGATAAGGATACCGGCGCGCTAAAAAGGCCGCTTACAATGGCAAACAGTTACGAGCTTCCCTACGATCCGTCAGAACTAAACTGGAGCAGCGCCGGCAAGGCACTGTATACCCGCAACGGGGGTAGCAACCAAAGATATTTGCAAGAAAAACTTGCCGCCTTAGAAGAAGGCGAGGATGCCGTAGCACTGGCCTCGGGGGTTGCGGCATTGTCGGCGGTATTTTTTACCCTGCTTAAAAGCGGAGATCACGTGGTGTTTTCCAACGTAACCTATATTGCTGTATACCGCCTGCTGCACCAGCTTTTGCCACAAAAGTACAATATACAAACCACCATTGTAGATACT
The DNA here is from genome assembly GCA_047972265.1 of Oscillospiraceae bacterium. Classification (GTDB taxonomy): domain Bacteria; phylum Bacillota; class Clostridia; order Oscillospirales; family Ruminococcaceae; genus JAAYCI01. The sequence continues at coordinate 11,606 of JBKEAM010000019.1, forward strand.
ACCAATTTAGACGCTGTACAGGCGGCAATACGCCCCAATACAAAACTTATTCATATCGAAACCCCCGCTAACCCCACCCTTGGTGTAAGCGATATAGCTGCCATTGCGGCACTTGCTCACCAGCATAACATTCTGCTTTCGGTAGATAATACCTTTGCTTCTCCCTACAATCAGGTGCCGCTTAGCCTTGGAGCAGATATTTGTGTAGAAAGCCTTACCAAATACATCAATGGCCACGGCGATGCAATGGGCGGGGCGGTAATTTCTACAAAAGAAATTATCGATAAGATAAGAACCGACGCTATGATTAATATAGGCGGAGTTATCAGCCCCTTTAATGCATGGCTAATTATGCGGGGCTCTATTACCCTGCCTTTGCGTATGCGCAAGCACAACAAAAGCGCGCAGCAAATAGCCCAGTATTTAGAGGGGCATCCTGCGGTTCGTTTTGTTTCTTATCCCGGCCTACAAAGTCACCCCGGCCACGCGCTTGCCAAAAAGCAAAGCAGAAACGGCTTTGGCGGCGTAATGGCCTTTGGGCTCAAAGCAAACCACGATGATTACAACCGTTTTACAAGCCATTTGCGGGTAATTACCTCGGCGGTGTCTTTGGGGCATGACGAAAGCTTGATTGTGTTTTTGGGCGAGGACGACGAACGCCAATACCTTTACCCGCCACAGTTTCATCAAGGGTTTTTCCGCTTTAGCGTAGGGCTGGAAGATACCGAAGATATTATTGAGGATATCCAGCAGGCACTGCAAAAAACCGGCCTGTAAATAAAAGACCCCCGCGGCAGTATAAAGCCGCGGGGGTCTTTTTTTATATATCCATTATTGCAGAGACTATTTTTAGGCGAGAATTTTTGCAAGGTCTGCTTCGGGGGTGCTTACCGGGGAAATCCCAAAGTTTTCTACCAAATAAGAAAGGATGTTGGGAGAAACAAAGGCGGGCAGCGTTGGCCCAAGATAGATGTTTTTAATGCCCAATGCCAGCAGCGAAAGTAAAATAACAACAGCCTTTTGCTCGTACCAGCTAAGTACCAGTGTTAAAGGCAGTCCGTTTACATCGGTGCCAAAAGCATCGGCTAGGGCAGCAGCTACCTTAATGGCACTGTAGGCATCGTTGCATTGGCCCATATCCATAATGCGGGGCAGGCCGCCAATCTCGCCAATGTCAAGGTCGTTAAAACGAAACTTGCCGCAGGCAAGGGTAAGTATAACGGTGTCTTTAGGGGTCTGTTTTACAAAATCGGTGTAGTAATTGCGGCCGGGGCGTGCGCCGTCGCAGCCGCCAACCAAAAAGAAGTGCTTAATGGTACCCGCTTTTACAGCGTCAATTACTGTATCAGCAACACCCAAAACGGTGCCGTGCGCAAAACCGGTGGTAACACTGGTACCGCCGTTAATGCCGGTAAATACGGTGTCTTCGGCATAGCCGCCCATTTCCAGTGCTTTTTCTATTACAGGGGCAAAGTTTTTTTCATCTCCCACGTGTACAATCTCGGGATAAGCAACCACTTCGGTGGTAAATACACGGTCTTTATAGCTTGCCTTGGGGGGCATTAGGCAGTTGGTGGTAAACAGTATGGGGGCGGGTATGTTGTCAAACTCCTTTTGCTGGCTCTGCCAGGCTGTGCCAAAGTTGCCCTTTAAATGGGTGTACTGCTTTAGCTTGGGGTAAGCGTGGGCAGGCAGCATTTCGCCGTGGGTGTAAATGTTAATGCCCTTGTCTTTGGTTTGTTCCAACAGCATTGCAAGGTCTTTTAAATCGTGTCCGCTTATTACAATAAAGGGGCCTTTTTCTAACGTTAGGGGCACATTGGTGGGTACTGGCGTGCCGTAGGTTTCGGTATTGGCACGGTCCAGCAGTTCCATGCAGGTAAGGTTTACGGTTCCGCACTCCATTACCAAGGGCAGCAGGGTTTCAAGGCTGCCCTCTTCGCCAAGGGCAGCAAGCCCCTTGTAAAAAAAGCTTGTAACCTCGGGGTTTGTATACCCCAGTACCATTGCGTGGTAAGCATAGGCCGCCATGCCGCGCATGCCAAACAGCAGTAAAGATTTTAAGCTGCGAATGTCCTCGTTTGCCTGCCACACCTGCTGCATGTCATAGTCGGCACCGGCACAGGCGGCGCAGCCTCCGGCAAGTTTTTGGGTTTCGGCGTGTACTTGGTCTATCTGCTGCTGTACAACCGCACTGTCAAAGTTTACGTTGGTTACTGTGGTAAACAACGCCTCCAGTACGGCCTTGTCGGCGCTTTGGGGTGGGGTATTGTGCTGCGCGGCACGCCCTAAAGCCACCAGTGCCCCGGTAAGGGCATCCTGTAATCCGGCGTTATCCTCTGGCTTGCCGCATACACCTGTCTTGCCTGTGCAGGCTTGTCCGCCTGCGGTTTGTTCGCATTGAAAACAAAACATCTCGCTCATGGTAAAACCTCCCGTTTTTGTAATGAACAAAAATATGGCGATAAGAACCTGCATAAATTATAAAAGGGAGGAAAGGTATAAAGATGTTGTAAAAACAACGGTAAAAATCTTTATTCATTATTTATATAAAAGGCACTTTAAAAAGGGCAAAAATAAAACATCCCCACCCAAAAAGGTGAGGATGCTCTTAAATGTATTTATTCTGCTTCCATCAGCTTACGGCCCATCAGCACGCCCATGGCAGATGCCATCATCAGGCCGCGGGTCCATCCGCTGGAGTCTCCCAGGCAGTAAAAACCGCGTATGTTGGTTTGCAGGTCGCGGCTCATCTTTACCCGGTTCGAGTAAAATTTAAGCTCGGGTGCATACAACAGGGTCTCTATGCTGGCAAAGCCGGGTACAACATAATCCATGGCCTGCATAAAATTAATAATGTTTAGCATAGAGCGGTAGGGCAGGGCGGCAGTAATATCGCCGGCCACGGCATCGGGCAGGGTAGGTTTTACGTTAGAAAAAGCCAGTTCTTTTGCCCAGGTACGCTTGCCGTCTAAAATATCGCCGTATCGCTGTACCAAAATGTGTCCGTCTCCCAGCATGTTCGACAGTTCGCCTATTTTTTGCGCATAGGCAATGGGCTGGTTAAAGGGCTCGCTAAAATTGTGCGAGCATAAAATAGAAAGGTTGGTGTTAGAGGATTTTTTCTCTTTAAAAGAGTGCCCGTTTACAACCGCAAGGTCGTTGTCGTAGTTTTCCTGGCTTACAAAGCCGCCGGGGTTTTGGCAAAAGGTACGTACTTTGTTTTTAAAGGGTTTTGGGTAACCAATCAGCTTCGATTCGTACAAAACCTTGTTTACCTCTTCCATTACTTCGTTGCGCACTTCAACACGTACTCCAATATCTACGGTGCCGGGTTGGTGTGCAATGTCGTGCTCTTCGCACATGTTTTCCAGCCAATCGGCGCCGCGGCGGCCGGTGGCAACCACGGTATGCTTGGCAAATACCTCGGCTTGGCGGCGCTGTCCGGCTGCTTCTTCCAACCGTACGCCCTTGCAGGTGCCGTTTTCTAAAATAATATCGTTGCACTGCCAGCCAAACATGTATTCTACGCCATTATCAGCCAAAAAGTTTTGTATGCGCAGATACAGTTCCTGTGCTTTTTCGGTACCAAGGTGGCGTATGGGGCAATCTACTAAACGCAGACCTGCCTGTATGGCGCGCTTGCGTATGTCCTTTACCTTTTCGGTATTGCCCAGCCCCTCAACTTCTTCCGAGGCTCCAAACTCCAAATATATTTTATCGGTGTAATCAATCAGTGCCTGTGCTTCGCGCTCTCCTACCAATTCGGGAAAACTGCCGCCAACTTCGCTGCTAAGCGAAAGCTTGCCGTCCGAAAAGGCCCCCGCACCCGAAAACCCGGTTGTAATGTGGCAAAAGGGTTTGCAGTTAACGCAGTAGCCGGTTTTATCCTTGGGGCAGCTGCGTTTTTCAATGGGGCTTCCTTTTTCTACAATTACAATTTTTTGGCTGCTTTTGGCACGCAGCATCTCCAGCGCGGTAAAAATCCCGGCGGGTCCGGCTCCAATAATTACAACGTCGCAGTTCATCTGTTCCAACCTTTCTTAAACTGGGGATGCATACCCTTTAAATACTTATAATAATATGCATCTTGGCAAGGTAACGAATAGGCCAACGATTATTGTAAACGTCACAAGGCAAAAAGTCAAAGAAAAAATGCGCAAAACCAAACAAATGCGCGCCCAAAACAGATCGAAAGAGCATAATACGGGATTTTGCACAAATTAGTTGATAATTTTATAACGATGTTCATCCATATGCGCACTTGTATGCGCGCGGCATAGATGATAAAATATTAACAAGATAATTGTTAAATAATTAACATTATTGAAAATAAACAAAACTGGTTGCAAGGAAAGGATGGCAGAGGATGGCAGAGACAATAGAGCGTGGACCTGTAACCGATGTAGAAACATTTAAGGAGCTTTTAAAATGGGTTAAAAAAGCGCAAAAAGAATATTCTACTTTTAGCCAAGAGCAGGTAGATAAAATCTTTTTTGCAGCGGCTATGGCCGCCAACAAAGCCCGTATCCCGTTGGCAAAACAGGCTGTGCAAGAAACCGGCATGGGCATTGTAGAAGATAAGGTAATTAAAAACCATTACGCCAGCGAATATATTTACAATTCTTATAAAGATGCCAAAACCTGTGGCATCATCGAAAAAGACGAAACCTATGGCTACACCCGTATTGCCGAGCCTTTGGGCATTATTGCTGCGGTTATCCCTACCACCAACCCCACCAGTACCGCCATTTTTAAAACCCTGCTGGCCCTTAAAACCCGCAACGGCATCATCATCAGTCCCCACCCCCGTGCAAAGGGCAGCACCATTGCAGCAGCCAAAACCGTGCTGGATGCAGCGGTAGCAGCGGGTGCGCCGCAAGACATCATTGGCTGGATAGATGTTCCTAGCCTCGAGCTTTCTAACCTTGTAATGCGCGAAGCCGATACCATTTTGGCTACCGGCGGCCCCGGCATGGTAACAGCCGCTTATTCTTCGGGCAAACCGGCCGTAGGTGTAGGCGCGGGCAATACCCCGGCTATTATAGATGATTCTGCCAACATCCTTATGGCCGTTAACTCCATCATCCACTCCAAAACCTTTGATAACGGTATGATCTGCGCCTCCGAGCAAAGCGTAATTGTACTGGATAAAGTATATAAGCAAGTAAAAGACGAATTTGCCGCCCGTGGCTGCTACTTTTTAAACAAAGCCGAAATTGAAAAGGTGCGCAAAACCATTATTATAAACGGCGCGCTCAATGCCAAAATAGTAGGCCAACCCGCCGCCAAAATAGCCGAGATGGCCGGTGTTAAGGTAGACCCCGCCACCAAAATTTTAATAGGCGAAGTAGAAAGCACAGATATCAGCGAAGAGTTTGCACACGAAAAGCTTTCTCCTGTACTGGGCATGTACAAAGCCAAAACCTTTGAAGAAGCATTGGATAAAGCAGAAACCTTGGTAGAAGACGGCGGCCACGGCCACACCTCTTCCATCTATTTGGACGAAAGAACACAGCCGCAGCGTCTGGCAGAGTTTGAAAAACGAATGGAAACCTGCCGCATTTTGGTAAATACCCCCTCTTCCCACGGCGGCATTGGAGATTTGTATAACTTCCGCCTGCTTCCTTCTCTCACACTTGGCTGCGGCAGTTGGGGCGGCAACTCGGTGTCCGAAAACGTAGGCATCCAGCAGTTGCTAAACATTAAAACAGTGGCCGAGAGGAGAGAAAATATGCTGTGGTTCCGTACACCCCCCAAGGTTTATTTTAAACGAGGCAGCCTGCCTGTAGCCTTGCAAGAGCTTAAATCGGTCATTGGTTCTAAAAAAGTTTTCATCGTAACAGACGAATTCCTGTATAATAGTGGTATGACAAGGCGCGTTACCGAGCGCCTTGACGAAATGGGCATTGCACACACCACCTTCTTTGATGTAGCACCCGATCCTACGCTGGCATGTGCAAAACAAGGTGCAGCGGCTATGTCCGCTTTCCAGCCCGATTGCATTATAGCGGTGGGCGGCGGCAGCGCAATGGACGCAGCCAAAATTATGTGGGTGATGTACGAGCATCCCGAAGTAGACTTTTTGGATATGGCCATGCGCTTTATGGACATTCGCAAAAGGGTATATACCTTCCCCAAAATGGGAGAAAAAGCCTACTTTATTGCAGTGGCAACCACAGCCGGTACCGGCAGTGAGGTTACCCCCTTTGCGGTTATTACCAACGAAAACACCGGAGAAAAATATCCCCTGGCAGATTACGAGCTGCTACCCAATATGGCCATTGTTGATGCAGACCTGATGATGACCATACCCAAGGGTCTTACCAGTGCCAGCGGTATAGACGCTATGACCCACGCACTGGAAGCCTATGCCGATATGCTGGCAACCGACTATACAGACAGCTTGGCAATTGGCGCCCTTAAAATCATCTTCGAATACCTGCCCCGTGCCTACAATAACGGCGAAAACGATGCGGTTGCGCGCGAAAAAATGGCCAATGCCTCCACCATGGCCGGTATGGCGTTTGCCAACGCATTTTTGGGTGTGTGCCACTCTATGGCGCATAAGCTGGGTGCTTTCCACCATCTGCCCCACGGCATCGCAAACGCCCTTATGATTAACGAAGTGCTGCGCTTCAACGCGGCCGAAGTTCCCACTAAAATGGGTACCTTCCCTCAGTACGACCATCCCCATACACTGGCCCGTTATGCCGAGGTTGCAACCGCTTTGGGGCTTGCAGGCAAAACCGACGAAGACAAACTAAATGCCCTGATTGAAAAGATTAATACATTAAAAGAAGAGGTGGGCATTAAAAAAACCATCCGCGATTATGGCGTGGATGAAAAAGACTTTTTGGCCCGGCTGGACGAAATGGTGGAACAAGCCTTTGACGACCAGTGCACAGGAGGCAACCCCCGCTACCCGCTGATGAGCGAATTAAAAGAGATGTACTTAAACGCATATTATGGAAAGGCAGGGAAATAACATGAGATTTGGTAAGATCATTGCCGAGCGTCCAAACAAAACCATCTACCGGGACGGTATGCAAACGGTAAAAGTGTTTGGAATGGATTTTTCGAAATCGGATATTCTGAGCGAGGCCCTCAACCAGGCACGGGTAGAAGAAACGGGTCTTGCCATTCCCAAGGTTATTGAGGTAAGCAAAACAGAAGACGGCCGCTGGGCCATTATAAGCGAGTTTATAGAGGGCAGAACCCTTGCCGAGATAATGGAAGAGCAGCCGCAAAACATGCCGGCTTTGCTAGAGCGCTTTGTGGACATCCAACTGGAAATGCATAAAAAGCGGGCGCCGCTGTTAAACCGCCTGTACGACAAAATGCATTATAAAATAGACCAAACCACTTTGGATGACGCCACCAAGTACGACCTGCACACCCGCCTGTCATCCCGCCCTAAAAGAGAAAAACTGTGCCATGGAGATTTTAACCCCAGCAACATTATTATTACACCAAACGATGAAGCCTATGTTATAGACTGGAGCCATGCAACACAGGGTAGCGCCTCGGCCGATGTGGCCCGTACTTACCTCTTATTCCAACTGCAAAACGAAACCGAAACAGCCGAAAAATATGTAGACCTGTTTTGCGAAAAAACAGGTACCCCAAAAACCTATGTGCAGGGGTGGCTGCCCATTGTGGCTGCTAGCCAAAGCGTTAAAGGAAAACCCGAAGAACGCGAGTTTTTACTGCGCTGGGTAAATGTAATGGATTACGAATAACAAATAAAAAAGGCCGCTCTTACACTAAGGTAAGGGCGGCCTTTTTTGTTAAAAATACTGTTCCACTTTTGGCGTAAACATGTGTAAAAATATTTTGTCCAATAAATGTCGAGGTGATTTGTACATTTATGCGTTTGGTTCCACATCTATTTCGCTGCCGCCCTCATCCGTGTACAGCTGGCCCATTGTTTGTATATTGGGCGGGTACAAGGGTACCGATGAGGGTATCTTTATTTTGGGTGCCTTTAAATCATCAATTTCTACTTCATCGCCATAGGTTCTAAAGTAGGTGTTTAGTATTTCTGCCATGCCGGGTTGAGAGCCATCCTGCGGCCCATATAAATCTATAATGTAAAAATAACGGTCTAAATGCAAAGGGTCGGTATCCCACTCGGCGGTTTTGGTGGCACCGGGGGCAAGGCAAAACATAATATTTTCGGGCGTAAGTTTAAGGGCGCTAAAGGCAAGGTCAAACAAATCGGTTGTTTCAAAATCTGTAAGGCAATGCTCTTTAATAATGGGCAAAAGCTTAACACAATCTATGGGTGTCAGGTTCATAAACCGGCGAAAAAGGGCAGAGTAAAAATGCCGCTGGTTTTCCAGCCTGTCTATGTCAGACCGTTCAAATCCCTTTCCATAGCGGTTGCGTACAAAAAAGTTTACAGCATTGCTGTCCAGCCACTGCCAGCCCTCTTGCAGAAGGTTGCCCTTGTAATTCATTTCTTTTGGCACGTATACCCGCAGACCGTTAAAAATATCCACAATCTCCAGCAGGCTTTCCATGTTTATTGCAATGTAATGGTCTATCGGCAGCGCGTACTGGTCGGATATGGCCGTGGCGAGATTATTAATGTAGTTCTCGGTGTCGGGGCCGGTAACTAGCAGCGAGTTTATCTTTGCGTCCGAATTTGGTATTTCATCCACATATGTATCCCGGGGTATCTGTATGCCGGATAATCGGTTGTTTTTTAAATCAAAGTGCAGATACAAAATTACATCGGTAAGGCCAAGACCCTCGGGGTAGGTGTCTGTGGGCTTGCGGTAAATGCCCACAAACAAAATGTTTACAACATCCCCCTCATACTCTTTTGGGGTATACAGTCCGCTTTCAAGGCTGCCCGCGTGCCCTGTGTCCAAAGCCTGCTCAACATTAAAATACAGGGCAGCAAAAAGCGAAGTGCATAAAATAACCAAAGCAAACAGTATGCATATGGCAGCTGTGGCAACCTTCTTTTTTACAGAAAAGCGCTGGCCTTTTTTATCATCCTCTTTTGTCGGTAATTTTTGCAGTTGCGGCATGTTTGCCTCCTTTTTTAAGCAACCTCTAAAGGTATCAGGCCGTACCCATCAACTGCTGCCCCTGCATCTACAAACGTGCTGGCAGATATCCCGCTGTTGGGCAGCAGCATATCGATTAGCTTTATGGCATTTTCAGGCAGTACAAAATATTGGTTTATAATGCTAAGCAATGCTTCTTTATCGGGAAAAAGAGAATTCTCGTAAACCGTAACAGGGCAGCGCACCACATAGGCACTTTTAAGCTGCTTAAATCCTACTGCTAAAGATAGTATTTCGCTGTGGGTAAGGTCGGTATCAATGCGGGGCAAAAACGTTTGCAAAAGGTTGGCGGCGGTTTCAAGAGAAATATTATTTGAAAAAGGCTTAAATGCTGCGGCATAAAAGGCCTGGTGTATTTCAAGTTGCTGCCATGTGCCGGTGGCGTACTGCCGCTGCCGTACAATAAACTCTGCAGTGGCGCCGTCTATCCTGTGGGTTCCCTGCGGTACAATATTTCCCATTGTATCGGTTACATCATAGGGTATATACATCTCTATGCCGCCAACGGTATCTATTACGTCCCGCAAAACGGCAAGGTCTATTGCAATGCTGTTGTCTACCGGCAGCCCCAAAGAGCGAGAAAGAATATCTGCATTTTTTTCTCTGCTTTGCTGCATGGTAAGGTTTTCTTGGTATATGTTTCGCAAAGGCCCGTCATCGGGCAGCAAAACGGCATCCCGCGGTATTTGCAGTATACTTACACTGTCATTTTCAACATCATAGTGCAGGTATAAAATCATTTCTGCACGGTAAAAGTCTTCTTCATGGTCATCGCTGTTTTCCATGCCAAGTATCAGTAAATTCCATTCTTTTCTGTCGGTTTTTTTAAAAACATCAACCTTTACTTCTGGCAAAAGCTGTCCCGAAGAACTGTCCATAGCATTAAAAGCAATCAAGCTTCCCGCAAGTAAAAGGGCAGCCAATAGCAGGCTTAACACCATAATGCCCCGGCGTTTGTTTTGCTTACCCGCAATTACAGCCAGGCGGTTTTTTAGCTCCTGCTTGCTGCCCGCTAAGGTTGCAGCCAAAGGGCCGCTGCGCCCGCAAGCAGAAGAAAGCAGTATTTGCCCGTGGGCAAGGCGGTATTCGGCATTGGTATTTTTTACCACCAGTTCATCGCAAGAGGTTTCGGTGTACCTCTCGGTCATAAACAGCATCAACCATGCTGCCGGGTTAAACCAATGTACAATGGCGGCGGTAAGCGTAATTGCTTTCCATACAATGTCTTTTCTTTTGGCGTGTATCATTTCGTGCTTTAGCGCCCCGGCGTAGTTGGCACTGGCCTGCATTTTTTGGGGCAACAAAATACACGCCTTAAAAAAGCCTATCAACATTGGCGTATGTACAGTGGGGTTATAAAAAACCGCTAGCTCTTTTGTGTATCCTGCTTGCTGCCTTGTTTCTTGCAGCAGGGCAAGCATGGTGCTGTCCTTTACGGGTGTATTCCATCTAAAAAGCCTACGCCGATACAAGGTGTACTTTAGTATGTGTGCTATGTAAAGTACCAGCATTCCGCCCATCCATATAATACAAACCACTTGCAGGATAGAAAAGCCGGGGGAAACATTTGGTGTTGTTACATCTGCGGCAGGTTCTTGCATGCTGTTCTGCTCAGCATCATTGGCTGCCGGGGCATCCTGTTCTATAGGCTGCGCCAATATTTCGGGTGCCGGCACAACGGGGCTGGATGCCTCCGTAGTATCGGCTGCAAACAGCGGTGTTGTAGGGACATTTACCTGTATGGGCGCCAAAGGAAGCGCAAAAATAGCGGGTATTAGCAGGCGTACAGCAAGCAAAATCCATAGCTTGTGCAGCATCCCTTGTTTATAGCGTTTGCCAAATAGCAGGCAAAAACCTGCCAGTAAAAGCATGGGGAAGAAAAGAGAAAGGCTTATTTTTATAAAGGAGATAAAAATAGTTTCCATCATTGTTCTTCCTCCTTAAGTTTTTTCAGGTAGTCCTCCAGTTCTTTTATTTCATCATCTGTCAGCCCTTTACCATCGTACAGGGCGACCATAAACGTAGTGGGGCTGCCCCCAAACAACTTATTTATCACCAGCGTACTTTCGTACTGCATGTATTTGTGCTGGCTTATAAGGGCAAGGTATAAATACCCCTTGCCTTCCTTTATTCTTTCTACAAATCCCTTGTTTTCTAAACGCCCTATCAGGCTTAGTACAGTGGTGGGGGCCCACTCATCTTCTTTGTTTAAAAGCTGCTCCAATTGCGCGCGGGTAAGGGGAGTAGCCGCCTGCCAAAGTGCCTGCATTATTTTCAATTCCGAATCGGGGAGCCTTTTTATTTCATTGTCCATGGTAGTGTCTCCTTTGATCTTCTACAAATGTAGAACTTTGACTTATTCTACAACTGTAGAAGATAGAAGTCAAGTTTTTTACTTTATGTAATAAAACACGCATATATCTATTTGCTTGTTGCCTTTTGTCTTTTTTGCGGTACTGCCTGGCGTATTGCGTATGGATGCAAAAGCACCCCCACCTGTTTGAAAACAAAAGGATGAATATGATACGATTGATTCAATCCAAAAACAAAAAAGGGTGAAACAACCATGCACATTAAAGAGGTAATAAAAAACATAAAGGGCAGCCAAAGGCTTTGCTTTGCCTGCGCCAAAAATGATATGCAAACCTTGTTTGAAAATGTAAAAAAACATCATGCCAATTTGGGTGTGGTACGTGCCGAAGAACCCCTAAACGAGCGCCTGACAGCCGAGGAATACCTCTCTTTTTTTGCAGATTTATGGCAGTGTAAAAACAAAATGGCGCATACGGCACAGGCGTTGGGCATAACCGATTTTTTTGAAGTAAACATAGCGCGGCTAACCGAAGGGCAAAAAAAGCGGGTGGCTCTGGCGCGTGAGGGGATGCACGAAGTAAAAACCTATTATTTTGAAGAACCTCTTGCTGCCCTAAACCAGCAAGAGCGCAGCCTTGTTTTAGAATGGATGGATACCCTGCCGGAAGAAGCAGGGATAATCACCGCCTCTACTGCTAACGAGGATGTAAGCCTGCTGCCGGGAGAAGAATGGCAGCTAAATATGGGCCAAGCACGGCAAATACAAAGAGAGAATGCCCCTGTGGCTCCTCTGGTGGTAGATAAAATACCCGCCCGGCGGGAAGATTCGGTTTTTCTATTCAACCCCGGAGATATCGAATACGCCGAAAGCGCCGATGGAAAAACTGAGCTTACCGTAAAGGGGGAAAAATATCAGTGTGCCAGTAGCCTAGAAGAACTGGAAATCAGGCTTGTTGGGTATGGTTTTTACCGCTGCCATCGCTCTTACCTTGTAAATATGCAAAAAGTGTACGAAATTGTACACTATACCCGCAACAGCTATACCATCCGGCTCGAAAATAGCTCTCAAGAAATCCCCCTTAGTAAGGGCCGCATAGAAGAAATGAAGCAACTATACAGATTTTAATTCTCTTTTAAAGCAAAACCGGCTCCGTTCAACCCCCGTTTTGCTCCATTTGCCCGCTTTTAAGTGCAGGCAGCAAATAAAACAGATAAAATATAGTTACAACAAAAACGGCTGCCAAGCTATTTCAAAGGAGGATTCAGGTTGGAAAAAATTATTTCGGTAAATCAGGCGCGCAAATCTTTTGGCGATACAACCGCGCTTAAAAGCCTAAGTTTTGAAGTAAATAGAGGAGAGATTTTTGGCTTTTTGGGGCCAAGCGGTGCGGGTAAAACCACAACCATAAAATTACTAACACGCCAGCTTGTGCCGGATGAAGGCCAGATAGAAGTGTTTTTTCACCCGGTAGATACTTTAAGCCGAGAGGATGACGCACGCATCGGGGTTCTTACAGATAACAGCGGTGTGTACGATAGGCTCACGGTGCTCGAAAATCTTAGCCTCTTTGCCACCCTGCGCAATGTCGATCATTCTGTTGTACTGCGTACGCTGGAAGAAGTGGGCCTTGCGGGAGACAAAAAAAAGATTGCCAAAAACCTTTCCCGCGGCATGAAACAGCGCCTCATGCTCGCGCAGGCAATTTTGCACCATCCACAGCTTTTGTTTTTAGATGAGCCGACGGCTTCGTTAGACCCCGGCACTTCTGCCGATATCCACGCACTTTTGCGCGGCCTTAACAAAGAGGGGACCACCATATTTTTAACAACACATAATATGGAAGAAGCCGACAAATTGTGCAGCCGGGTTGCGTTTTTAAACAACGGAGAGATTGTGGAAGAGGGCCCGCCGCAAGAGTTAAAACTTAAATACAGCCATGGCCTTATACGTGCCGATTTAGAGGGCGGGATAATGGTTGAAGAAGAAAAAACAGCCGAGGGGCTTATGCGCATTGCACAGCTTGCAAAAAACAAACGTGTGCTGCAAATACACTCGCAAGAACCCAACCTGGAAGAAATCTTTTTAAAAGTTACAGGGAGGAAACTTGCATGAAGCGATTTATAAAAACCACCCTTATACTTTTTAAAAAGGATTTTAAGGATGCGCTGCGCAATACCAGCATGTCTATACTGCTGGTGCTTCCCATTTTTGTTTGGCCTTATTTTTCGTTTCGTAAGCGCAGTTGTCCTGCCTAAAGATTATCTGCTAATGGTTACCACCCTAATGGCCATCTGCATGATGCCCCTTAGCTTTTTGGCAACCATCATTGCCGAAGAAAAAGAGAAACATACCCTGCGTACCCTTATGCTGTCTGGTGTATCTGCGGTAGAATTTATTACAAGTAAAATTTTGGTAACCTTGCTGCTCACCGAGGCTATCAATGTCATCAACTATTTTGTTGTTGGCTTCCCGCTCATCAAGCTGCCATTCTATCTTTTGGTCACTGTTTTGGGTAGCCTGCCGCTGTTAATGCTGGGGGCGGCTATTGGCATATTAAGCAAAGACCAAATGGCCACAGGTGCGCTTTCTGCACCGCTTATGCTGGTGTTTTTAATGCCCAGCATGCTGCAAATGTTAAACCCAATTGTCGAAAAAATCGCCTATTTTACGCCGGTAGAACAAATGATGCGTATTTTCACCTTGTGGAGCAATGGAGGAAGCCTGCTTTCTGCAAGTACCCTCTACTCCCTTCTCATTATTTTAGGATGGACAATTATAGGCCTTGTTATGTTTATTTTTGCATATAAAAAGAAACGATTGGACGAATAAGTTAGGTGCAACAAAAAGGCAGGGCATATGCCCTGCCTTTTTGTTGCGCCTGTAGCGGCCCTGCTTTTGCAAAAAACGCATAAATTAAAATTTGCTAAAAGTAATTTTGTAAATATTAGTATAAAGTTTATTTTTAACAATATTAATTTAATGTAAAACGGATGCTGCCTCCTTTTATAGTATGGCCGATTTTTAAAAACGCACGCCTTAAATTCTTCTTTGTTTTAAATATATCATCATTTTTTTAAATTTAAAATACGAAAAAACAATACTTTTTTAAGTGTAGTCAAAAACTAATATTGTAAGTCATAATAATTGACTTGATATGCTATTTTGTTTATACTATATTTGTTTGCTTTGTCCATATTGCGTTTTACAAAAATGCTGCGCATGTTGCAAATAAAATTGAACTTATTTTTAACCATTTATTCAACAAGCGGAGAATACAAATGAAACTGTCCCCTTTAGAGGCAAACTCTAAAGTTAAAAACAATACGGCACTTTGTTTGCTGCTTATACTTTTTGCTACCCTGTTGCTGCATGTTGTCATTCAGTTTGGCAGCATCGGCTTAAAGTTGCCTTTTTTTGGGGATTTTAATATGCGGTGGAAAGAGTGTGCCTACTTTTTAAAAGGGATCAATCCGTTTGATGCGCTTGCGCAAAATATGGTTATTCCCTCTATAGAGGGTCTGTCCTCCGCCAGCGGAACGGTGCCCTGGGCCTATGTTTTGGGCAATGTTTTTAATCCGGGGTTTTTGCCTTACAACGTAGCGCTGGTGTATGGCATGGCTTTATATTTTATTTTGCCGGTAGTAGCTGCATTTTTTTTATACGGCTTTTTTAAAAAAAATTATCTTTGGCAAAATACAAAATATCTTTTTTACACAACCCTGCTGGTATTTTTGCCGGCGCAATGGGCAAACGCAATACGTTTTGGCAACCAGGCAGGGCCGGTATGCTGCATTTTACTTATTGTAATGTGCATTGTAGATGAACACCCCATAACCGCAGGCGTTTTGTTTGGCCTGGCCATGGTAAAACCGCAGGTGGCTGCTCCGTTTTTTCTGGTATTTCTGCTTCAAAAAAAGCACTTAACCGCAGTGGTTTCGGTTTTGGTGGTGGTTTTTGCATGGGTCGTTTCATTTTTGGTTACCAGCACACCGCCTTTTCAAATGGTGGTGCAAATGCTTCATCAGGGTACAAGCTATGTTGGCACATATACATACTACGGCTTGTTCGATTTTTTGGATGTGTTTGCTATAGCCCCTACCTTTATATTGCTGCTGGATATAATAGCAGCCGGGATATTTTTACTGGTTTGTTATTTGCTGCTTCGCCGTTTTCAACTGCAAAACAACACCCTAATTGCATACTCCTGCGCGGCGGTTGCCTCTACTTTTTGGTTTTATAAGCAGGTGTACGATTTGCTGGTTCTTTGCGTACCGGCAGTATTTTTATTTTTGGCCTTTTGGCAAAGCCCTGCAACCCAAAAAAGAATAACTGCATTTGTTATCACCGGTTATCTTTTGCTTTCCAATATGATGTCTCCGGTTGCCAGCCGTGCCATAGCAATTTTTTTGGATGTAGACAGAGACATATGGATAACCCCCTTTGTAAAAGCAGCCGAAAGGTTTTTTTACATGGCGGTGGTGGTTTTTTTAATTATAAAGGCAGGCAAAAGCGCAACGCCAGAGTTTTGGCAAAGCCCTGTGCAAGAAACTAAAAAGTTGATTGAGTAGTTTGGTTAAACAATCTTTTATTAAAGGAGGTGTCGGCAGTGCACCGTCGTAACGAGTTTGCAACCTTTGATGTTAAGCAGATGGTATACGATTTTTGTGTTATCGCCATTTGCTATCTGCTGGCATCTGCCGCCTATCGCCTTATCATGAATACCTCTGTTTTTACAGAGCATGTCGGCATGGCTTTCAGCTTTTCGGTGGTGTTTATCCTTAGCATGATGGCCGCACGTATGTACAATGTAACCACCTTTTACTATAAAGACAGGGTAGCCAGCAGAACCTTAATTTCTATCCTGGTATCAGGCTCTTCTATGAGCATGATGTTTTTTCTGCTAAAGCAAAATCAAACCAGCCGTTTGCTGTTTGTCATCTTTTTGCCCCTGTGTTTTGTGGGGGTTATCACACAGCGGTTTATCCGTATGGGGCTAAAGCAGCGCTATCAATCCAAAAGCTGTACCCGCTCTATCTTTTTTGGAGACGAAAAAACCTTTCAAAAATACAGCCATTATGTAAAGCAAACAGCCACCAAAGTAAAGTTTATAGAGCAGCAGTCGCTCTCTGTTTGTAAAGAAAAATCACTCTCCGAATTTGGTAAATATCTTGCGGCCCGTACCGTAAACGAGGCGGTTTTTGTATATACTCCCGATGCGGATTTTAATTACGAAGAATACCTTTGTATCTGCGAAGATATGGGCATCACAGCCCGCCTTATTATGAATATGTTCGAGCTGCCTATTTCGCAGCGGTTTTTAAGCAGCATGGGCACCTATCCCGTGGTTACCTATCACAGCATGTCTTTAAACCGTATGCAGCTTTTTATAAAAAGCGTTATCGATTATACATTTGCTCTGCTTGGCAGCATTATTTTGTCGCCAATTTTTCTTGTGGCGGCCATTGCCATTAAATTAGACAGCCCCGGCCCGGTTATTTTTAAACAGGAGCGTGCGGGTAAAAACGGCAAGGTTTTTAAAATGTACAAGTTTCGCACCATGGTGCTGGATGCCGAAACCCTCAAAGACGATTTGATGGAGCAAAACAAAATAAAAGACGGCATGATGTTTAAGATGGATGATGACCCACGCATAACAAAGGTGGGTGCTTTTTTGCGTAAAACCAGTATTGATGAGCTGCCCCAATTGTGGAATATTTTGCGGGGAGAAATGAGCATTGTGGGCACACGCCCCCCAACACTGGACGAAGTAAAACGGTACAAGCGCAGCCACTGGCGGCGCATCAGCATAAAACCCGGCATAACGGGCATGTGGCAGGTAAGCGGACGTAGCGATCTGGTAGATTTTGAAGATGTTGTTGCCCTGGATAAGCGCTATATAGACGAATGGTCTTTGGGGCTGGATTTTAAGCTTATATTTCGCACCATCAGCGTGGTTTTGCTGCGCAAAGGTTCTTATTAACTACAAAATAGGGAGACGGTGACGTAAGGTGAAAACAAAAATTAAAATGGTGTTGTCTGCTTTTTGCGCGGTGGTTTTGCTCGCGGGCTGTAATCAGCCAATCAGCCAGCCACAGGTTACTCCCGCTGGAAACGATGCCACCCGCATCACAACAGAAATTGTGCAAAAAAAATCCCTCAACACCTCGTTAGAGCGTGAGGGAGAAATGCGTCCTATGCTGGAAAAACAAGTAATTGCACCTATAGATGGAACCATAGAAACCATTGATGTTGCTTTGGGACAAAAGGTAGAAGTAGACACGCCGCTTTATACCATCGATGATACCGACCTTAAAAATAACCTGCAGGTGCAGGCGTCCTATCTCGAAATCGCGCAAATAAACCTTTCCATTGTGCAGGCCACCGGCGCTTCTACACGGGTGGCCGAGCTGCAGGTGGAAATAGCCCAAAAAAACTATAATACCGCCAAAAAAAATGCAGCCTATGCCAGTGTAACCGCACCCGCGGCGGGTGTGGTTGTAATGTTGGATGCAGAAGTGGGAGACTTGGCAAGAGAAACCTCAATTATCATTGCCGATTTGGACAAGGCCATTTTAACCATCCATGTGGGCGAGGATGTTATCGAAAGCCTCTCGGTTGGCAACGAAATAAACGCCACGGCATTTTCGGCGCCGGGGGTATACCTAAGCGGGCGGGTAATCAGCGCAAACCCCTACTACTATGTGGGCGGTAAGGGATACCCGGTAGAACTGGAAATTGACCTGGAAGGTACCGATATACAGCCGTATGGCGGCGTTTCGGTAAGTATTGTGGGTACTTTTAACGAAGAAGTGGTGGTGGTGCCAATAAAAGCCATCTCAACCGAAAACGATATAACCTCTGTTTTTGTGGTAAACAGCGACGGAACGGTTTCGCTTCGCGCCATTCAGGTAGGGTATACAACCGATGATTCTGCGGTGGTTACCGAGGGCCTGCGTGAGGGCGAAGAAATTGCGGTTTCGGGCATCCGCCTGTTAAAAGATGGTGCGAAGGTGGTTGTAGAATGAGCGTGAACACCACCCTGCGTGTGGCTTGTCTGCTGCCGGCACCCAAAGCACCGGCGTGGATGCTACAAACCCTGCAGGATGTGCAAGCCGCAAACGGCATACAGGCGCAGGCTTTTGGGGTGCAGTCGGCAGCTTTGCAGCCTGCAAAGCAAAGCCTAAAAAATAAACTGGACCAAAAGTGGTTTGCACAGGTGCCAGATCCCTTAGCGCTTAAACCGTTGCCGCTGGATTGTAGCTTTGTGCAGGGGCAGCAGCTAGAGCAAACACTAAAAACCGCAGGGTTCGATCTTATCCTCGATTTGGCCGGTTGGACAAACGACAATAACACACCCCTACTGCGATACGGTGTGTGGAAATACCACTTTTTACGGCAAGGGCAGGATATAAAAACCCTTTTGGTGGCCGGGCATATAAAGGGCACTGTCCCGCAATACCAACTCTACCATTCTTTAACCTCTATTTCGCCCCTTTCGGCCTGCCAAAACAGGGCGCAGCTTTACTGGAAGTGCTGTTGGTTTGCAGGCAGGGCGCTGCAAAAGTTGCTTCGGTATTCCGGCTTTGCTCAGTGGGGTGCCCCCAAAGTGGATACTGCGGGTTCTCCGCTGCAAAACAGTGATTTTGAGATATACAAAAACATAGCCCAATTGGTTTGTTTTCGCCTTTTTAAGTACCGTGGGCGGCAGGATGTATGGTGGATAAGGCTGTATAAAGATGATGTGGAGTTTGAAAATTTAGCAGATACACCTTTTTATGATGTTTCGCCGCCTCCCGACCGTTTTTGGGCAGACCCATTTATTTTTGAGTACGAGGGTAAAAGCTGGCTGTTTATGGAGGAACTGCCCTACAGCACAGATAAAGGATATATAAGCGTATGCCAAATAAATGGGGACGGTACCTGCACAAAACCTATGCCCATTATAGAGGAAGAATGGCACCTTTCTTATCCGTTTGTTTTTGAATTGCAGGGCAAACTGTATCTGGTGCCAGAATCTTCTGCCGCCAAAACCGTGGATTTATACGAGTGTATAGAGTTTCCGTATAAATGGCAAAAGAAAAAAAGCCTGCTGTCCGGCATGCATTTTGCCGACAACACGCTGTTTTGCAAAGATGATTTGTGGTGGATGTTTACCGGCGTAACCCAAGATCGCAGGGTGCATAACCGGGATGAGCTGTTTTTGTTTTATACAGATAATCCGGTGGATGGAGAATGGAAAGAGCATCCCCAAAACCCGGTGGTATCAAATTCTCGCACGGCGCGCCCAGGTGGGCAGGTTATACAAAAAGATGGCAGGTGGTATCGCGTCTCCCAGGATAATTCCCTGCGGTATGGCTATGGTGTTGTAATGAGCGAAATAGAAGCTTGCGACACTCAAAATTATGCCGAATTCCCTGCAAAAGAGTTTCATTATAGCCTTACCCAAAGCGGCATTGCGGGGGTGCATACCTATAACCGGGGCGGCGGGTGGACTGCGATAGACCTGCTGCGCTGGAAAAAGCGCTAGTTGCTACTTTTTCATCAACTTTTCAAGCTCTCGCTTATATTCCAATATGGTTTTAGTAATGTCGTGGTTTTCGCGTATATAGTGTGAAGCGTTTTCGCCAAGTTTTGCCACTTTTTCATCATCCAGCGTTTTTATAAAAGCGGCGCCCTTTTCTACGCTGTCATCGCACACAAAACCAAGGTGGTGGCGGGTAATAAATTCTCCGGGGTTTACCGTAAAAGAGAGAATAGGCGTAGAGCCAATGCAAGCCTGAATAAAGGTATTGGGAAATCCCTCAAACAAAGAAGTGTTTACAAATAGGCGCGCTTTATTGTAGTACTCCTGTATTTCGTGAAAAGGCACATAAGGGATGTATTTTACATTGGGCAGGCTGGCCGCTCTTTTGGTAATTGAATCGGCATAGTTTTGTACGGCGTCTTGGGCCTTGGGGTCGGGCAGGTTCATTACAGGCATAATAATCATAAAATTTTCTTCGGGCAGTTGATTGGCAAGGTCCAAAAAAAGCTCGGCCCGTTTTATGGTGTCTGCACGGGAAACCCACAAAATGTATTTTTTGTCTTCTATGTCTGCTTTTGGCAGCACAAACCCGTTGTTTATCACAACGCTTTGCAGGCCGGTATTTTGCAGCAGTTGCTCCTGCTGGTCTGTCGATTGGGCCAAAATCAGATCGGTATGGCGCAGGCCGTACCAATGCAGTTTGTAATGCCGTTCTCCCTCGGTGGGTATATAGCTTTTGGGGTCTGTGTCCTTATCACTTGCCAAGCGGTGTACATGTTTTTTACGGTGGATACCACGGGCAAAAAAAGCCACCCAAGCGTCGGTTTCGGAGGCGGTTTTGGTTATATAAATGTCTTGGCCAGAAAATAAAAAGGTGCCAAATAAAGAAAAATACCGAATGATTTTGTCAATTGGTTTTGGGTTTACCATGTAATTGCGGCGTACCTTTACCACCCGCACCCCTTCATGCCACTCTACCCGCGGCTGTCCAAAATCGGCCACCAGTGCGGTAACCTCATACCTTGGGTCTTTTGCCAACTGGGTGGCAACGTTATACATATCCACCTCGGCCCCGCCAAAGGCAGCATCACAGTTTTTGTTAAACAAGGGGTACAGGTAGGGCATGGGTATGCATACGCGTATGGTATTTCTCTTCAAGGTAACCTCCCAAAAAACGTGCTTTTTGTGTATGGACATTCTAGCGCAGCCTTTAACATTTTGCAATGCAGGCCAGAAAGGATTTTTGGATGAAAGAGAATCAAAACACAGGCTATAAAGAGCTTAACCAAAAGTCTCTGTTTTTAAAAGTGCGCAAACGTCTGTACGAAAAGCTGTATTGCTTTCAGTACGATGTAAATGATTTTGAGGCGAGGGCAGGCATACCTGCTACAGGACACACATATAAAAGGGTAGAGAGTGAAGAGGAACTGCTAAAGGCAAAAGCAAGCATCGAGCAATATATATCCAAAACCAAATTTCAATCGGTGTATAAGCGGTATACAAACCCCGAGCGGGCCTCCAACTTCTTTTTTTTGTATACGCCAGAGGGAGACTTTTGCGGCTATACCGAGCTTGTGACAAAACCTTTTTATGACAACGCGCTTAATACAACCATTCATGTTGAAGAAGGCGGCACCTTTTGTGTGGATTTGTACCTGTTTAAGCCCTACAGGGCGCACCATGTAGGGGCGCAAATTATACGGGCGGCCCTTAGCCAAACAAGAGAGATGGGATATAAGGCTATGTATGGGCTTATAAACGAAAACAACCCCCCTTCGCTGCGCAATGCGTACCACATGGGTGGAGAAGTAACGGCCTGTCTTTACCAGTTTTTTCCGGCCCGGCCAAAGTGGTATATGCAAAAAAAACTAAAAGAACACGGACCAAACCTGCTGTAAAAACCTGTTTATTTTGGGAGAAACAATTATGTTTAAAAGTTTAAAAGCACTTGGAAAATGGTGGATGCAAATTTTGGTTTTTGTGGTGGTAACCACGCTGGTGTTTACGGGGCTGGAACTTTTTATTTTTCCCCGCAGTTACCAGGCGGGCGTACAAATGTATGTGCGCACCGGTGGCAATGGCACCCAGTATTCTCAGCTTTATACAGATTTGCAGGCAAGCGGAATACTGGTAACCGACTATATGTCCATCAGTACCTCGGATATTATTTTGATAGAGGTATTCAAAAACCTAAAGGAGACTTACCCCCAGGTAAACGACCCTTCGGTTTTAAGTGTTGAAAAAAATATAAAGGTAGAAGCGGTAAACCAAACCCGTATTTTTTGGATATATGTTTCTACCTCTTCGCCCGAGCTTTCGGCTGCGGTGGCAAACGAGATTGCCCGCACCATGCTGGAAATGGACCTTGAAATAACAGGGTTTGAAAACCTGTATATTTTGGCAGAGGCGCATGTTCCAACAGAGTCTACCTTTCCTAAATACATAAGAGACATTCCCATTTGTGCAGGTGCCGCATTGCTGCTGGCCATTGCGGCAGTGCTGTTTATTGATTATTGGGAAGCCGAGAAAAAGCGGATGGAAGAAGCTGCAAAGGTAGAAAAAGAAAAGAAAAAGCAGGCCAAGGCAGAGGAACAGGCCAAAGCCGAAGAGCAGGCACACCAGAGGGCATTGTCTTCTACTGCGCCGCTGTATCCCCTTGCTACGGGGCAAATTCCAACAGGGCAGCTGCCCCGCCCGCTGCCGTCGCCCATTACCCCGGTGCCGCCCAAAAGTGTGCTGGAAAACCAGATAAAACAAAGGACACACCCTTTCCCCGTGCAGGCGGTGCAGGAGCGTATCAATGCCGAAAACAGGGCTTCTCACAGGCCGTTTTCTTCTACGGGGCCAATTGCCACTACACAAACCGAGCATGCGGCGCCAGCCAAACCCGCAGAAAAAGAGCCTGAGGTAGAAGGCTCCCCTGCCACAAGGGGGAATCCCTCTGCGCAAAGTGCCGAAGCAAAGCCCAAAGCCGCCTCGGCCGATGGGCCGTCTTACAGCTCTTTATTGTTTGATTTGCAAACCCAGGATGAACAAACAGCCAAGGAAGAAAATACAATGGCTACGCTTTTTCCGCAGGACATGCCCCAAACAATACAACAGTATGCCGATAATGCCACAAAAGAAGCCCCAGTAGCAGCGCCTACCGCCGAAAAGCAGGTGTTCCAAACGGCGTCTATTTGGGACCTTGGTAATTTTGATGCCGATTCTTCTTCAAAAGCGGCGCAGCCACAGGCAGCATCCCAGCCAGCGGCCGGGCATCCTGTAAATGCGCAGCAGGCAGCAGATAAAGATGATAACGTACAAAAACCAGAAAAGGCTGCGGTTCCATCCTGGAAACCGCCCGCCACGGCGGTGCGGGAAGAGGAGCACCAGCAGGCTCCCCAACAAATAAACCCACAAAGCAACAACCTCTCTAACGAGAACAATCTTTTTAACTCTTTTTCCGAAAAGGATAATTCCCTGCATCCGCAATTTGGCAGGCAGGAGCAGCACTAAAAAATAAAGAAACAGTATGTTCGAAAAAAGGTGAAGTTTTGCAGAAAAAAAGCATGAACCGGAATATAGCCTATTCCATCGCATTTAGCCTGCTGGCAAAGGGGCTGTCGTTTTTTCAGTCCATTGTGGTTTCGTGGCAGTATGGCGCAGGGCGCAGCACAGATATATTGTACTTTGCGGTGGCATTTATTGTTTCGTGCACCACCATCTGCAATACCATTAACCAGCATGTAATTATTCCTAACTATATCCGCATGCGAGACCTGCGGGGCGAAAAAGAAGCCATGCGGTTTGCAAACCTGGTATTTACCATTTATGTAGTACTGGGCATTTTGGCGGTGTTGTTTATCTTTTTATTTCCGGTACCGGTGTATACGGGGCTTTCTAAATTTGGGGCAGAGGCGCTTTTGCAAAACAGGCAGGTACTGCAAATTACTGCCCCTATGCTGCTGTTAATGATTGTAAATATGCTTATAACCGATTTGTTTACAGCGTATAAACACTTTACAATGCCCATGGTGGTAGACATGATAAAAAGCGGCATTGTTATTGTGGCAACCTTGCTGCCCTGGGCGGGCGGCTCGGTGGCAAACCTAGCGCTAGCCATGCTGGCAGCCAACCTGCTGCAGTTTGTGTTTTTAATTTTTGCGCTGTTTTTAATTCTTAAATGGAAACCGCAGCTTGGCAAAGTTCAACTGGAAAAAAAGGTAGGAGCCAACGTTTTTTACGTTATATTGGGGCAGGTTGTGGTGTTTTTTGCCAATATTTTGGTTATGAACCTTATCTCCGGTTTTGCCGATGGTGTGTATACATCTATGGAATACGCGCAAAAGGTAAATACGGTAATTGCCTCGGTTATTATTACACAGCTTACTACCATTATTGGCATACAAATTATAGAACACTATAACGAAAACCAATTGGATAAGCTAAGCTCGGTTTTTAGCAATTATATGCGGGGCAGCTTTTATGTAATAGCGCCAATTTGTTTTGCCTTGTCTTTATGCGCAAAACCGCTGATGTCACTTTTGTTTGAGCGGGGGCGTTTTGGCGCCGAAGCAGCGGGCACCTCTGCCGGTTTCTTTTCGGTTTTTATATTAATCATTCCGTTTAACCTGCTGGGAGAGTTTATAAACAGGCTGGTAATTGCACACCAAATGCAGCGTCTATCGGTAATATGGAAAATAGTGCTAAACATTTTTATGATGCTGTGTTTATTTGTTTTTGTGCGGTGGCAAGGGTTTTTGGGCGCGCCTTTGGGGCAATTGGCGGCTTATGCGCTGTATACGGCCTTTTTATTTATAGTGCTTAAAAAGTATTTTCCGTATATTCAAAACGAAAAAGAGATTGTGATTTTTTTATGTAAATGCATAGGCATAAACATTGTTTTGCGTTTTGGGCTGGAATGGATTTTTGGCGGCCTGCTTGCGGCAGAAACTATGGGAGAAAAAATACTGGCTGTGGTGGTATGCGGCGGCACTTATGTAATTGCATATCTGTGTATTTCGGTTTTGCCCGGTATGTTTAACGGAGAAACAAAACAATTGATTGCGGGCTTTAAAGAAAAAAGAGCAGCCCGCGCAAAATAAAAATATATTTGTAAAGGGGAGGGTATAAGGGTGTCTGGTAAAAAGTCTATTTGGAAAAGCAAAACGTTCGTAACCATCATTGCAGGTGTTTTAGTATTGCTTATTGCAGGGGGGTCTATCTTTGCGTTAAGCCATAACCAAGGCAGCAGTAGTTCTTACAATCAAACCATTTCGCAAAGTTCTTTATTTGCGCCCTCCGGTTCTATCGAGGAAGTTCCGCCAAGCGAATTGAGTTTGGATGAGCTGGGATTTCTTGCAGTAAAAGAGGGGCATTTTTATTACGAAAACGGCCAAAGGGCCCGGTTTTGGGGCGTAAATATTGGGTTTGACGGTGTAGCGCCCGATAAGGAATGGGCGGAGGAAACAGCGCGGGATCTAAAAGCTCTGGGGATTAATGCGGTGCGATTCCTTTCTTTAGACAGTGACTACAGGCAGTCTTTGTTTATAGACGCCAAAACAAGTACAACCAAGCTGGATGAAAAAAAGCTTGACCGAATGGATTATTTTATCTATTGCCTAAAACAGCAAAACATTAGTGTTGTAATGTGCCTATACACCGAGAGGCAGTTTGTAGGCTCGGACGGTGTAAAAGAGGCAGAAGGCATCCCCGATAACTCTAAATATGTAAGCCTTTTTGACGAAAAAACCATTGCCCTGCAACAGCAATTTGCACAGGCAATTTTAACCCGTACAAACACCTATACAGGCCTTGTATATGCAGATGATCCAGCCATTGCCCTGTATCAAATTACCAACGAAAACACCCTGTTTAGAATGTGGTACAATGGCGAAACTTTGCCTGCCGGATACGAGCAGCAACTGGACGAACGGTTTTTAGAATGGCTGATGAAAAAATATGGCAGCGAACAAGGGGTGTTATCTGCCTGGGGCGTTACCGGCGTAGATGCGCTGCGCCCATTGTATAAGCAAAGAGAATCTTACCCAACGGCACAGGTGCTGGATACGGTTCTATTTTATCAGCACCTAGAAGAAACCTACACCGAAAGAATGTTGAATTATTTTAAGCAAGATTTGGCTGTAAAAGCCCCGGTTTCGGCCAATACGGGCTATGCAGGCCCGGCAAATCTGGTAGCAACCTCCTCGCAGGATTTTAACAGCGCGCACATGTATTACGATTTTATAGAGTTTCCGAGCGGGCAGTGGAACGCCATTGACTTTGTGCAAACAAACGAATCGATGATTAAGGCAGAATCGGTGCCTTATACCAACATAAACACAATGCTGGGATTTATGAGTTTTAGCGCGGTAGAGGGAATGCCCACTGTAGTAGATGAATACAACTCCCTTTTTCCCAACGATTATCAATACGAAACTCTGCCCGTTATTACGGCGTACGCGGCTTTTCAGGATTGGGACGGTTTGTTTTTGTTTGCCTACTCTTACGGCAAAGACGGCGAAACAATGGGCAAGCATACAGGTGTGCGGGAATATGCGATAAACGACTTTTTTTTACTGGAAAACAATGCGGTAAAAGTTAGCCAAATGCGTGCCTGCGCCACTATGTTTATACGCGGTGATGTGGATAAAGCCAATAATTTTTACACATTGGAGATGACAGATATCCAAAGCATAGAAGACTCTGCAAAGCAGGTATTTACGCAGGATTTTAACAATTACAATATCAGCGGGCCAATCCCTTCTACCTTTATTTACAGGCACGGCCTGCGCCGGGGGCTGCACGCTGCAACACCAACCAACTCACAAAGTGTGCTTGGGGGCGATATATCTGCCTGGAACACTAAAATAAATGCAAGCGATACGGGCCAGCTGCTATGGGATGGTACGGATGGAAGCGCGCTGGTAAGTATCGACACACCGCTTTCTCAGGCAGTGGTGGGAGAGTTGAAAGGCAAAACCCTAACCACCGCCAATGTAACCTTTGCGCTTAACAATAATTGTTCGGCAATGGTTACCTCTTTGGATGGAAAAGAAATAGCGGGCTCGGGGCATCTGCTGGTGTCTGTGGCGGGGCGTATCCAAAACACAGGCCAGGTAAAAGACTCTAAAACGCAGGGGCTTACCTCCTGGGGTAAAAACGAAACATCGGTAGAAGCAATTACCGGCACCGTAACCATACAGGGCCAGCAGCCCGGTACATATGAGGTTTGGGGCCTTTCGGCCAATCAGGCACGTTTAGAGAGCAAGACTGTAACCGTTGGGCAGGATGGTGTACTGGAACTATCGTTGGACGGAACATATATGTGTTACGAAATAGTGAGCGTATAAAAAGAGGTGTTAAGGGTGAAGCATAAGTTGCAGCAGGCGTACAACCAAAACAAGCCAACGCTTGTTATGGTAATAGCGTGGTGCGTTATGTTGGCCGGCATTTGCGGGTTTATGTTTTTTACCTTAAAAGATGGCGCAACGTTTAAGCAGGCGATTATACCCGTACTGTTGTTTGCCGGTTGTGTAGCTGCCGTAATTTTTATACGGCAGCCGCTTTCGGGCATATACATATTAATTGCGGGCATGCCTATTTTGGCGGCAGATTTTTTAAATACAAGGGTTATAAACATGGCAGGGATGAAGCTGGATGTTATTTTGCCTGCCGGGGTGTTGTTTTGCCTGCTGATTAGCCAGTGCAAAACCAGCATGCGCAAAACAGAAACCAAGTTTATCCTTTGTGTTTTGGCAGTGTTTTTTATTGCCTACCTTAGAGGGATGGAATATGCGCTGCCCTATCTTTCTACAGACATATTGGTTACCAGAGGCAGCTACCTGCGGTCTTATGTATTAAAAGACTTTTTGTATTTTTTGCCCTTTATTTTAATATGCGTATATTTTAATTCTGAGCGACAGGTAGAGCTGCTTATAAAAGCGGTGTTTTGGGGCATTACCATTTTGGGCATATTTATTGCGGTAATTTTTGTGATATATATCCGCCCGCTTGGAGATTTTGAAGTAAGCAAAGCCTATTATTCGGTTTATTACTCGGGACATCCAAACGACATTGCAAATACATTTTTGGTGGCGTTTCCACTAATGCTGGGGTATGCGTTTTACCGTAAAAAAGCCATTTATTATGGGGCGGTGGGCATTTGCCTGGTGGCAATTGTATTGCTGTTTTCTCGTACGGTTTATGTATTGGTTGCTGTGGCTACAGTTGTTTTTTTATTGATGGAGAAAAAAATATTTTTGCTGATTGTGGGAGCGTTTGCGGGTGGAGCCTCTATACCGGTTTGGCCCGACAGCATAAAAAAATACGCCATGACACTGGTGCGGGGCGATAACCTAAATACGCTTACCTCGGGTCGAACCGAAAATATTTGGCGGCCGCTGTTGCAGGAACTAAGCGGTTACAGCCTGCCGCGCTGGCTGTTTGGCTACGGCAGCTACGGGGTTTTTAAAACAAACTCGTACCAGGCAGGGGATATTTTTACCATTGCACATGCCCATAATGTTTACCTAAACACTATTTTAGATACAGGCCTTGTGGGGCTGGCGGTTTTTTTGGTGCTGTTTGTATATTACCTTTGGCAGTTTTTTAGAGCCTCACGCCTCACCAAAAATCCGTTTTTTTCTATGATGCTGCGCTGCATATGTATGGCGGTGGTGCTGTATTTAATCAGAGGTCTGTCGGGCGGATTCTTTTTGCCGCAGCTTAGCAACATGTACCTTTGGATATCGATTGGCATTGGGATTGTGATATTAAAGGTGGAAAGTGGCAAAGGGGGAGAACAGCAAGATGCTGACAATAAACAGGCGCAAGAAGCTGGGCATTCGATTTGATGAAATTTATTTTGTGGATGATTATAAACTGGCACTTACAGATGCAGATTTATCGGTGGTGATATTTAGCAAGAACCACCCCACAAATATACCTTATAAAGAAAAAGGCAACATAGGAATTGATTTGCGGCAGGAAGGCGACGAGATTTTTAACGGCTTTACAAAGTCTTTTCGGCAGGACATCCGCAACAGCATACACGACCATTACTTTACAATCGAGCGGCACACCAACCCCAGTATAGAAGAACAACTGATGTTTTGCGAGTATTTTAACGAGTTTTCGCGGCAAAAGGGTATTCATACCATTACCCGCAACAACCTAAAACATTTAATAGATGCAAATGCGTTTTTGTACACTAAGCTGTTGGATGCGCATACCGGAAAACCCCTGTGCTTTTTAACTTATATTCTGCACAATAACAGGGCTTCTGGCCAGTTTGGATGCTCGCACTTTAGGGTGGAGGCCAAATCGGCAGAGCGCAATAAAATAGGCAAAGCAAACAAGTATTTGCACTACCATAATATGTTGTATTTAAAAGAACAGGGATATACGTTTTACGATTTTGGCGGATATCATACAGATGAAAGCGGGCGGCCTTTAACAGGGATAGACCAGTTTAAGCTGTATTTTGGGGGAATACCCTTTAAAGAATACGCTTTTTTTTATCCCCGTACCTTTGTGGGTAAACTAATGCTTTTTATTAAAAAAAAGCATGTTGAAGACCTGTAAATTTGTAAAAGCACCGTAAAACCGAGAGGAGAGCGATAATGCGTAAATTTGTAAACAGTACAATTATAAACGCCTTTACACAGGCGGTAGAAGAGGGAAAAAACAAACAGTTTATGTTTTTTCCGTCCAGTGCGGAGCGGTACACATATGCACAGGCCGATGCCGAAACAAAGCGCCTTGCCAAAGGCTATTTGGCACTGGGTGTAAAAAAAGGCGATACTGTTGCGCTGCTGGCGCCCAACTCGTCGGACTGGTGCTTGTCTTTTTTGGCTCTTGTGCGCATTGGGGCAACCGTTGTATCTGTAAATACAAATTTTAAGGCGCGAGAGCTTGCTTATGTGATAAAAGACTCGGGGGCGGTATTGCTTGTAACAGCCCCCTGCTCTGCACACATGGACTATATGGAACTGGTAAAAAAGATGCTGCCGGGGGTTGAAAACAGTGTGCCGGGGCAGCTTCAAAACCCGCAATTTGCCGCGCTGCGCGGAGTGGTTTGCACCGCCGATGTTACAGATGCTGGCATAGTAACCCGCAGTGACCTGATAAAGCGGGGTGAGGGTGTAGAAGACGAATTATTATACCAAGCACAGGCAAAGGTACAGCCAGAAGATTACTGCAATATGCAGTATACCTCGGGCACTACAGGAGACCCCAAAGGGGTAAAAGGCACGCACTTTGCGGCGGTAAACAATGCGTTGGACGTAAGCAGACAGCTACAGTTACAGCAGCAGGATGTTATTTGTTCGGCTCTGCCGCTTTTTCATTGCTTTGCCTTTATCTCTGTGTTTTGCGCAGCCATTGTAACCCGTGCGTCCCTGCTGCTGCCTGCGGCATTTGATGCAGAAAAACTGCTGCAAAATATGCAGGACGAAAAGGCCACCTACCTGTGCGCCGTACCCACAATGCTTATTGCGTTGCTGGGGCATCCGGGGCTTGGCGGGTACCAGCTTGCGCTGGACAGGGTATTTGTGGGCGGTGCGCTTTGCCCCGAAAGTGTAATAAAAGGCGCCCAGCAAAACCTGGGTGTGCGCAACGTATACCATGGCTACGGCTTAACAGAGGGAACTTGCTGTGTAACCATGACACACCCGAGCCACAGCGGTTTGAATCTGTAGGGCTGCCCCATGCAGGGGTAGAAATACGCATTACAAACCCCGAAACAAATGCAGAACTGCCCGCGGGCAAGCAGGGCAGCATATACATTAGGGGCTACCTTGCAATGGGCGGGTATTACAACAAGCCGGAGGCAAACCAACGGGTATTTGCAGAAGAAGGCTGGATGGATACAGGAGACGCGGGCTATGTAGATGAAATGGGACATTTGTATATTACCGGCCGCAATAAAGAGCTGATTAACCGCGGGGGTGAAAAGATATACCCCAAAGAGATAGAGCACTTTTTGATACAGCAGCCCGCCATACGGGACGTACAGGTAATTGGGGTGCCAAGCGATAAATATGGCGAGGAAGTAATGGCCTGTGTAATTTTGCACGAGGGCAAAACAATGACAAACGAAGAAATAAGGCAGTTGGTAAAAGAAAACTTTGCCTATTACAAGGTGCCAAAGTACGTGCATTTTATTTCTTCCTATCCGCTTACGGCATCCGGCAAGGTGCAAAAGTTTAAACTGCGCAGCCAAATTATGCAAAACGAAAACTGGCATGAAGTGGCAGCACAATAAAAAGTAAAAAACTGGGGGTGCTCTGTTTACAAAACAGAGCATAAGGAGTGTTTGGTATGATTACCGCAGAGGAGATTATTAAAGGGCAAGAGAAAATATCGCTGGTGGGCTTAGGGTATGTGGGCCTGCCCATTGCGGTGGCTTTTTCTAAAAAAGCCCGTGTATTGGGGTTTGACAGCAACAGCGAAAAAATTTCAACCTACAAAAGCGGAAAAGATCCCACCGGAGAGGTTGGGGATAAAGAAGTAGCCGCCTGCACTGTAGATTTTACCTCGGACGCATCCCGTCTGCGAGAGGCGCGTTTCCATATAGTGGCGGTGCCTACCCCGGTGCGTGCAGATAAAACGCCAGACCTTGCCCCGGTAAAATCTGCCAGCCGCACAGTGGGGCAAAACCTTGTTAAGGGATCTGTAGTAGTGTACGAATCTACCGTATACCCCGGCGTTACCGAAGAGGTTTGTGTGCCTATTTTAGAAGAAGCCTCGGGCATGCGTTGCGGTAGGGATTTTTTTGTGGGCTATTCTCCCGAGCGCATTAACCCCGGTGACGAAAATCATCGCCTGTGGAACATTGTAAAAATTGTTTCGGGCATGGACGAAAAAACCCTGGATATTGTTGCCAAAACCTACGAGCTTGTAATAGAGGCGGGGGTATACCGCGCTTCCGGCATTCGTGTGGCAGAGGCCGCCAAAGTAATAGAAAACTGCCAAAGAGACATTAACATTGCCTTTATGAACGAGCTTGCCCTTATTTTTGGAGAAATGGGCATAGATACCCACGAGGTTTTAGAAGCGGCGGGTACCAAATGGAACTTTTTGCCCTTTAGGCCGGGCCTTGTGGGCGGGCACTGCATAGGGGTAGACCCCTACTACCTTACCTATTGTGCCGAGCAATACGGGTATCACTCCCAAATTATACTGGCAGGCCGCCGCATAAACGATGGAATGGGAAAATATGTGGCCGAGCGTGTGGTAAAACAACTAATTAAAGCAGGCGTTACCGTAAAGGGCGCCAAGGTGGCTGTTTTGGGCCTTACTTTTAAAGAAAATTGCCCCGATACCCGCAATACCCGGGTGGTGGATATTATACAGGAGCTGGGGGAATATGGCATTGTGCCACTGGTGTACGATCCCATTGCCGACGCTATAGAAGCCAAGCGTGAGTATGGCATTGTACTTGCCTCAAAACAAGAACTGCTGCATTTAGACGCCGTAATAGGTGCCGTGGCGCACGATTGCTTTTGCGGGCTAAACACCGAAGATATGTTGAATGAAAGCGGCATAGTGGCAGATGTAAAGGGCGTACTGGCGGTACCGTCAAACCATTTGTATTGGAGGCTGTGAGCATGAAGAAGATATTTGTAACGGGCAGTGCCGGGTTTATTGGGTTTCATCTTTGCAAAACCCTGTTAGAGCAAGGGGCACAGGTAACCGGGCTGGACAGTATGAACCAGTACTATGATGTGCAGCTTAAAAAAGACCGTTTAAAGATTTTAAAGCAGTACCCCGGCTTTTGCTTTGTACAGGGCCAGCTGGAAGATAGAGACTTGATACTTCGCATGGTTAAGGAGGGCAAGTTTGACGCTGTGGTAAACCTTGCCGCGCAAGCGGGGGTGCGGTATAGCCTTACCAATCCCGAGGCCTATATTTCCACAAACCTTGTGGGCTTTTTTAATATTTTAGATGCCTGCAAGCAAGCGGGGGTGGGGCATTTTGTGTATGCGTCCTCCAGCTCTGTATACGGTACCAACACAAACCTGCCGTTTGGAGAAAAAGACCAGGTAGATACCCCGGTAAGTCTGTATGCCGCAACCAAAAAAGCCGATGAATTGATTGCGCACTCTTACAGCCACATGTTTGGGCTGCCCACCACAGGCTTTAGGTTTTTTACGGTGTACGGCCCCTATGGCAGGCCGGATATGGCTCTGTTTAAATTTACCAAAGCCATTTTGGCAGATGAGCCCATTGAGGTATACAACAATGGCGATATGCAGCGCGATTTTACCTATGTGGAGGATATTGTGCGCGGTATTATTGCCCTGCTGGATAAATCGGCCGCTTTGCAGCCAAACAGGGTACCTTATGAGGTGTACAACATAGGCAACAATGCGCCGGTACAGCTTATGGAGTTTGTCTCTGCCATAGAGCGAGAGCTGGGTAAAAAAGCACAGGTTGTGTTTAAGCCCTTGCAGCCGGGCGATGTGCAAAACACCTATGCCGATGTTACAGCCCTGCAAACCGATACAGGGTTTGCCCCCGCAACAAGCCTAGAAAGCGGTGTAAAAGCATTTGTAAATTGGTACAAAGAGTATTATAAAGTGGATTAAAACAAAAAGTTTAAAATGTAATATGCTGGCTCCGGTATATGTACAGTTGATTGCGAGTGTTATGTAAGGGTTTTTAGATGTTTTAGTGGCCCGATTGCAGGGATTTGAACTTACCAGATAAAACATACAGAATTTTAAAAAACAATGATTTAAGAATAAAAGGGAGGCGGTGAAAACATGTGCGGAATTTGCGGCTATAGTGCCCGGCAAAGAATGTTAGATGAAGAACTAAAAGCCATGAACGACACCATGCTTCACCGCGGGCCAAACGACAGCGGAGAAGAAACGTTTTTTGCCGCCAACAGGTGGGTGGGGCTTGCACACCGCAGGCTTTCTATTCAAGACCTTTCTCCGCTGGGGCATCAGCCCATGCATTCTGCTGGCAAAGAGGTTAGCATTGTTTTTAATGGAGAAATATACAATTACAAAGAGTTGAAAAAACAACTGGATTATCCCTTTGTATCCAATTGTGACACAGAAGTGATAGTTGCGGCGTATTTAAAGTGGGGCAAAGATTGTTTGCAGCATTTTAACGGTATGTTTGCTTTTGTAATTTACGACCATAGAGATAACAGTATGTTTATGGCTCGAGACAGAATTGGCAAAAAGCCTCTGTATTACTGGAAAGAGGATGCTGTTTTTGCCTTTGCGTCGGAGCTAAAGGCAATTATGGCTTACCCCGGTTTTACAAAGCAGATAAGGCAGGAGGTACTGCCCCGGTACTTATACCAAGGGTACATTGCCGCGCCGGATACAATTTTTAAAAATGTATATAAGCTGCCGGCAGGGCATTTTGCCCTATATAAAAACGGTGGGCTAAACCTGTATTGCTATTGGGATATTACCAAGGTGTACCACGGCAAAAAAACAACACCGGTAGCCAGCTACGGGCAGGCAAAAGAAGAACTGCACCATATTTTAAAGCAGGCGGTAAAACGCCGTATGATAGCGGATGTGCCGCTGGGCAGCTTTTTAAGCGGCGGGTACGATTCTTCTTTGGTAAGTGCTTTAGCACAAAGTGTAAGTGATGAGCCGCTAAAAACCTACTGCATCGGCTTTGAAGAAAAAGAGCTGAACGAGGCGGGTTTTGCAAAACAGGTGGCACAGCACTTGGGCACAAAGCATACCGAGCTGTATGTGCAGGAAGAAGAAATGCGCCAACTGGTAGAGAGTATACCCCAGTATTATGATGAGCCTTTTGGCGATGATTCTCAAATTCCTACCATGCTGGTATCTCAGCTTGCACGGCAGGATGTTACGGTAGCGCTCTCTGGGGATGGGGGCGATGAGTTTTTCTGTGGGTATTCTTTATATAATAAATTACCCAAAGTAAAACAGCTGGACGGCATTGGTGGTTTGCTGCATGCGATTTGCAACGCGCTGCCCCTGCGCCGTGCACAGCTTTTAAAAAAGCTGCCCGATGCGGTGCAGGTAATTGCAGAAAACCGAGATAAAGAAACAAAGGTGCAGTTTGGCAACGGCTTTTACCCTGCGCTGGCACGGCAAATTGCCGGGCAGGGTCTACCCGAAAAGTACCGTGAAGAAGTTGGATTTGCCGAGAGCAATTGGCAAGTGCGCCGCATGCTGTTGGATATGAAGCACTTTTTACCGGAAGATATCCTTTGTAAGGTAGACAGGGCCTCGATGAAATATTCTATAGAGGCACGTTGCCCTATTTTGGATGTAGAGGTTATGGAATATTCTTTTGGCTTGCCCCATGCTTTTAAATATGCAAAAGGGCAGGGCAAACGAATACTGCGGGATATAACATACGAGTATATACCCAAAGATTTATTAGACCGCCCCAAACGCGGGTTTGATGTGCCGACAGAAAAGTGGCTGCGGGGCAGCTTAAAAGAACGGTTGCTTGCCTTTGGCCAGCCAAGCATTCTGCAAAAGCAGGGGCTGTTTGCCCCCGAAACAGCAGATATTATAAAAGCGTATGTACTAAACGGAGAACAGAGCCCGGGCCAAAGCGGGCGGCATACCAAACTAGTGTGGAATTATTTTGTCTTTCAGCTTTGGTACGAAAAATATATAGGGATTTTGTAAAATTAAAACAGGAGGCCGGTATGCTGCGTGTATTAAACATTATGGGATCGTTGCAGCTTGGTGGTTTAGAAACCACCGTAATGCACCATTACCGGCACATAGATAGAAAAAAAGTACAGTTTGATTTTTTGTTAAACGAAGCGCCCGGCAGTTATTACGAGGAAGAAGCAGCGTCACTTGGCGCCAATATATACAGGCGTACAAGGCGTGCTAAAAACCCTATAGCCTGCCAAAACGAGTTGCTTTGCATTTTGCGGCAAGACCCGGAGATACAAATTGTGCATATCCATGGGGAAGAACCTGTAATGGGGTTGGATGCGCGCACGGCGCGCAAAGCGGGGGTAAAGGTGCGCATGACGCACAGCCGCAGTGCCCTGCCGCATATTGGGTTTGTAAAAAAGCTGTTTCGCCCCATGCTGCTTAAAAATGCAACCCACTGGCTTGCCTGCTCTACCGAGGCAGGGGTGTCTTTATATGGCAAAAACGCAAAAAGCAGGGTGATTTTGCTAAACAATGCAAGGCCGCTTAGCCCCTTTTTTTATAACCCGGCAATACGGGCAGAGGTAAAAAAAGAACTTGGGCTAACAACAGAACTGGTGCTGGTGAATGTGGGGCGCCTGCATGTGCAAAAAAACCAACTATTTTTGCTGGAGGTTTTTGCAGAGATTTATAAACAAAACCCAAGCACCGTGCTGCTGTTGGCGGGCGATGGTGCAGAGCTGCAAGCCTTGCAGCAACGGGCAAAGCCGCTAAGTATAGAACAGAATGTGCGTTTTTTGGGGCGCTGCAACCAAGTGGAGCGATTACTACAAGCGGCGGATATTTTTATGCTTCCCTCTGTAAACGAGGGGCTGCCCGGATCTGCCATAGAGGCACAGGCGGCGGGCCTGCCCTGCCTAGTAAGCGATACAGTAACCAAAGAGTGTGATATTACCCAAAGGGTGCAGTTTTTGCCCATTGATAGGGGCATTGGGTGCTGGGTACAGGCTGTAAACAATGTGCGAAGTACCCTGCCCGACAGAGATGTAAAACAAACTATAGAGCAATCTGGCTACGAAATACAAGAAGCAGCAGACCGCTTACAAAAACTGTATTTTGAAGCATTGGAAGAAGCAAAAGAGCAAATTTAAACCCACCGGGAGGTTAAATATGAAAATACTAATGGTAAATAAATTTTTGTACCCCAACGGTGGGTCCGAAACATACATATTCCGGCTTGGAGAGTATTTTGCCTCGGCCGGGCATGAGGTAGAATATTTTGGAATGCAGGACGAGCGCAACGTTGTTACCAATACCGCGGGGCAGTATACCTCTAACCTCGATTTTCATTCCTCCTCTTTGCAAAAGCTGGTGTACCCATTTAAAATTATTTACTCAAAAGAAAGCCGAAAAAAACTGGCCGATGTAATACAAAGTTTTAAGCCGGATGTTATCCATTTAAACAATATCAATTTTCAGCTGACGCCATCCATTATTTACGAGGCAAAAAAATGGAAAGTGCCCACTGTGATGACGGCGCACGACTACCAAATGGTATGCCCAAACCACATGATGTACCGCCCGGTAGAGGGTAAGCCCTGCCAACGCTGCGTGGGGGGGCATTATTCTAACTGCATTAAAAACAAGTGCATTCATGGTTCTACCGCAAAAAGCCTTTTGGGTGTGTTAGAGGCGACTTTTTACAAAAGCAGAAAAACCTATGCCTTGCTGGACGCGGTGATATGCCCCAGTTACTTTTTAGAGAAGAGGTTGCTGGTAGAGCCGGTTTTTAAAAATAAAACCGAGGTGCTGCACAATTTTGTAGACACACCCGATTTAGAGCCGGAGCCAAAGCAGGAATATGTGCTGTATTTTGGGAGGTACTCTAAAGAAAAAGGGATAGAAACGCTGCTGGAGGCAAGCCGCAGGCTGCCCCAGGTAAACTTTGTATTTGCGGGCAAAGGGCCTATGGGAGATATGATACCGGAGCAGGATAATGTTAAAAATGTGGGCTTTATACAGGGAAAAGAGCTAAACCAGCTGGTGGCCAATGCCCTGTTTACGGTATACCCGTCGGAATGGTATGAAAACTGTCCCTTTTCTGTAATGGAATCTCAGGCATGTGGTACCCCTGTGCTGGGTTCGGGTATAGGGGGCATACCAGAACTGATAGAGGATGGAGAAACCGGCCTGTTATTTATGCCGGGAGACATAAAGGATTTAAGCGCAAAAATATTTAGGCTTTGGCAAGACAGAGACCTGCTGGACTATATGACAGAAAATTGCAGGCAAATAGAGTTTGACGCCGTACAAAAGTATGCAGATAAGTTGCTTTTGATATACGCCAAAGCGGGCGCAGGAGGAAACGAAGATGGCAAAGCGTAAACTGCATGGTTCTTTAATAACAACCTACCGTTGCAATGCGCACTGCAATATGTGCGATTGCTTTAGAAACCCCACTCGTGCTGATGAAGAATGGGGCGTGGATATGATTGAAAAAATGCCCGAAATGGCATTTACCAATATTACCGGCGGAGAAAGTTTTATACGCAAAGACATAAAAGAGATAGTGCGGGCTTTATACAAAAAAACAAACCGCATTGTTATATCTACCAACGGCTATTTTACAGACAGAATACTGGAGTTGTGCGAAGAATTTCCGCAGGTGGGCATTCGCATAAGCATAGAGGGTTTGCAGGAAACAAACGATAAAATACGGGGCATTCCCGATGGGTTTAACCGGGGCTACAATACCCTAAAAAAACTGGTTGAAATGAACCACCCCGACGTAGGCTTTGGCATGACTGTGCAGGATATGAACTGCCAAGACCTTGTGCCGCTGTATGAGCTGGCAGATGAATTGGATATGGAGTTTGCCACGGCGGCCTTACACAATTCTTTTTATTTTCGCAAATTAGACAACAAA
Source organism: Oscillospiraceae bacterium (assembly GCA_047972265.1). Lineage (GTDB taxonomy): Bacteria > Bacillota > Clostridia > Oscillospirales > Ruminococcaceae > JAAYCI01. The sequence continues at coordinate 50,055 of JBKEAM010000019.1, forward strand.
ATAGTGGATAAAAAACAGGTGGCCGAAGAGTTTGAAAAACTGATAAACAGGCTACTAAGTTCTAACTCTCCTAAAAAATGGTTTAGGGCATACTTTAACCATGGGCTTATTAACTATGTGTACGGCAGGCCGCGCCTGTTGCCCTGTGACATGGGCAGCAATGCCTTTTTTTTAGACCCCTACGGGGATGTGATACCCTGCAATGGTATGGATGAAAAAATGCCGATGGGCAACTTGCATCAAAACACGTGGGAAGAAATATGGAATTCTGAGCAGGCAAAAAAGGTGCGGCAAGCAGTAAAAAACTGCCCTAAAAACTGCTGGATGATAGGCAGTGTATCGCCTGCAATGCGCCAAAGGATATGGACGCCCGCCGCCTGGGTATTAAAGCATAAAATAAAGGGCGGCTATAAATTAAGCGAAAACGCATTTATAAAGCAGGAAGGCAGCAAGGCATGAAGATTGCCATGATAGGCCACAAACGCATCCCATCGCGGGAGGGTGGTGTGGAGATAGTGGTGGAGCAGCTTGCTGTGCGCATGGTGCAGCAAGGGCATACTGTGCATGCATATAACCGGCTGGGCAAGCATGTGTCTACAAAAAAAGCAGGGCAGGGCATCAGGCAAAAAAGCTACCAAGGGGTATGTTTGCTGCGCATCCCTACCTTAAATATACGCGGGCTGGATGCCTTACTGTACTCGGTTTTTGCAACACTGCGTGCTTTGTTTGGAGGGTATGATGTGATCCACTACCATTCCGAAGGGCCCTGTGCCATGCTATGGCTGCCCCGCCTATTTGGCATAAAAACGGTTGCCACAATACACGGGCTGGATTGGCAGCGTGCTAAATGGGGAGGATTTGCAAAAAACTACCTTCTGTTTGGCGAAAAAACAGCGGCAAAACATGCAGGGGCTGTAACCGTACTTTCTAAAAATGTGCAGGACTATTTTAAACAAACTTACGGACGGGATACGGTTTTTTTACCCAATGGGGTGGTTAAAGCAAATAATATCCCGGCAAAAGAAATAGAGAAAGAGTACGGATTAAAAAAAGATGGGTATATCCTGTTTTTATCCCGTCTGGTGCCGGAAAAGGGCCTGCTGTATTTATTACAGGCCTACCGCAACGTTGATACAGAGGTACGCCTTGTGGTGGCAGGGGGCGCAAGCCACTCGGCAGAATATGTGGAGCAGGTGCAAAAAGAGGCAGCAAAAGACCCTCGTGTGCTGATGACTGGTTTTGTAGAGGGCAGAATGCTGGAGGAACTTTTTAGCAACTGCAAGCTGTATGTGCTGCCCAGCGATATAGAGGGGATGCCTATTAGCCTGTTGGAGGCAATGAGCTACGGATGCCGATGCCTTACAAGCGATATTGCAGAGAGTGTACAGGTGATAGAAGAGTATGGCGAAACCTTTGCCAAAGGGGATGTACGAAGCCTGCAAGCTAAATTAACGGCTATGTTAAACAACGCGAGCCGATACACACCAAAAGAAATAAGTGATTTTGTGGTGAAAAAGTACAATTGGGATAGTATTGTAAGCGAGTATATTGCATTGTATAGTACCGCAAAACAAAACAAAAAAGCACGGGGCAAATAAGCCCGGTGCTTTTTATATTGGCAGGATTCTATTTTAAAAAGAAAGAGCGATTGTCTACCGCGCGCATAATGGCCAAAACCCCATCCAAATGGTCATATTCATGCTGTATCAGTGCGGCAAAATCTCCCTCTGCGCACAGTTTTTGCTTTTCCCAGTTCATATCCATATAAGAAAGATGAACTTTTTTATAGCGGTATACCCGTACGCGAAGGTTGGGGAAAGACATGCAGTCGTCCAAAACTTCAGCCAACTCCTCCTCGGGAAAAGTAAGCACGGGGTTTATTACCACCAAAGGCTCATTAATATGGATGTAAAACAGCCGTTTTCTTATGCCGATTTGCGAAGCGGCTATACCACAGCCCATTTTATATTCTTTGCGAAAAGCAAATAGAGTATCGTGCAGGTCTTGTACCACGGGCTGTATTTCGGCAAGTTCTTCTTGGCGGATGGGGGCGCACTTTTCGTATAGCAAAGAATCGCCCAGCAACAGTATCTCTTTTACCATGTTATCAAAACCTTTCTACTTTTTTTGATGCGGAGGGTTAAACACCTAGTTTTGCACGGGCGTTTTTTGCGCGTTGTAAAAATCTTGCACAAGGCGGCGGCTTACAGAGGGCGTGCCCTTTTTAACAGAAAGTGCAAATGCGGCAATGCATATAACGCTGCCCAGTAAGCAGGCAATTAAATCTCCCATGGTATCAAATACGCCGGTGGTAAGTGTATGTTGGCTGTCGTGCCCGGTAAGTAAAAAGCCAAAAAACTCAAAGCACTCCCAAATTACGGCAACAAAAGAGGAAAAGAACAACGCATAGCTGGAAGAAAGAAAAGGCTTGCCGGTAATGCCCTGCGGTGTAGAGGGGGCAATTTTAAAATAGAGGCAGTAGCCAATGATGGTGAAAACCAAGCCCGAAAGAAAATGGCTGATTTTATCCAAAAAGGGAACCGTATCGAACAGGTTTAAAACCGACCCAAAATCGTAAGCCAAAATACAAAAGGCAAACAGCATGCTGTATACAGAGGGTACAAAAGGGATGGTTAGTCTTTTAAGGATAAAGGGAATGAGCAGAAACAAGGGTGCGGCAAAGCCCTTTGCCGTATCAACGTAGTTGCCCTGCAAAAGGCATATAATCCCAAAAGTAACGCCCAGTAGGCAAAAGATGCCGGCAATGATATAAAAAACAATCTTAGAGGCAGAGTGGGTACGAGTATTAGACATGGCAGAAGCAGCCCTTTCCGGTTAAATAAAACAGGGGCACGGCAGCCCTAAAAAGATGCCGCGGTGCTCCCAAAAATAAGTCAGGATTCAGCAGAATCCTGCGGGACAAGTTTGTTGTCTTGGTTATAGTGCAGGGGTATTACATTGCTGCGGGTAAGGCGTACCATTTCTTTAAAGCGTTTTTCTTCATCGGGCATATATAAAACGTAAGAAACGCCCTCTTTTTTTGCACGCCCGGTACGGCCTATGCGGTGGGTGTAATACTCGTTAGAGGGGGGGATATCGTAGTTAATAACACAGTCTACATCCTCTACGTCAATGCCGCGGGCCGCCACGTCGGTGGCAATTAACACGTGAATTTTACCCTCTTTGTAGTTTGCCATAATTTTGTTGCGGTCTGCCTGAGAAAGGTCTCCGTGCAGGCAGTCTACATTAAAATTAAGCCGCGCCATTTGGTTGGACAACATGCCGGTGGCGTATTTGGTGTTGCAAAAAACAATTACGCGGGCATACTGGTTTTCTACTATGATAGACGCAAGGTCTGCCAACTTATTGCGCCCGGTGGTAAGCAGGGAATACTGGGTAATTTTAGGCTGAGAACTTTCTACAGGCTGTATGGTAATTTCTACCGGGTCTCGTTGGTACAGCCAGCCAATATCCATTACCTCACGGCTAATGGTGGCAGAGAACATACCCAGTTGTTTACGGTTTTTTAGGCCATCCAAAATCTTACGTACATCTTTGTAAAAGCCCATGTCCAACATTTCGTCGGCTTCGTCTAAAACAACGCGGGTAACCGATGAAAGGTTTACGGTGCGCTGCTGGATATGGTCTAACAACCTGCCCGGGGTTGCCACAACAATATGGGCACCTTTTTTTAGTTTATCTATCTGTTTTACAATATTTTGCCCGCCGTATACACAGGCAATGCGCACCTCGGGGTAAAAATGTGCTAGGTCTTCCAAATCTTCGGTAATCTGCTGCGCCAGTTCTCTTGTAGGGGCAAGTATAAGTGCTTGCGTGTTGTTAGAGGTACGGTTAAGGTCTATTAAAAGGGGAATGCCAAAGGCACAGGTTTTACCGGTGCCGGTGGGGGCTTTTGCGGTAACATCTTTGCCTTCCAGCATGGGGCCAATGGCCTTTTCCTGGATTTCGGTCAAATCGGTAAAGCCCATTCGCTCTACCGCCTGCAAAATTTCTTTTGGTACATTCAGTTCGCTGTAACGCATTCTTAGTCCTTTCCGGTATTGCGTGGGGTTATATATATCACGTAATAATAGAGGTTAATAGGGTTAATATAGAGGCCAAACTAAGGAACAATATCATGCCAAGGTTTTTAAAGCACGCGGTAAAGGCACGGGGCTGGCTTACCTGTTGTGCCGCATACTGGTAAGCTGCGTTGCCGTAAAGGGACTGCGGCGTATAGTATGGCATAGGCTGTGGGTATTGGGGCTGGTAATAAGGCTGCTGTATGGGCTGCGCAGGCAGCGGATAGGCAGCCGGCGGCGGAACCTGCTGTACTTGCCCTGGATAGGCTGGAGGCATAGGAGGTTGTGCCGGCTGTGCGGGTTGCCCATAAAAAGGTTGCGGTGCAGGCGCAGGCGTATAAGCGGGGCCCTGCACTACAGGCGCGTTGTAAGAGCCTGCGGGGCTGGGAGGATAAACGGGGCTGGGGGATTGTGCAGCAGGCGCGCCATAAGGGGCAGCGGGAGGATAAGTATTGGGCACCGGGCTTTGCACCGCCGAGGGGCTATAAGGCGGCAGGGGCGGTGGCGGATAGGTTGGAACGGAGCCGGGCCCTCCGGGGTAAGGCCAAGGAGAGGGTGCCGCTGTATAATATGGCACGGGTGGAGGCGGCGTGTACGGAGAAGTATTCCACACTGGGCCCATGGTAGCCAGTACATGGGCACGCATAACCCGTGCGGGCACGCGGTAGGGCCAGCCTTTTTCTGTAGGGCCTTTAAAGGTTGCGGTAACCCTGTTGTATGTAATGCCAAAAATAAGAAGGGCAAGAATGATTGCTGCAATAACAAATATACCAAAAAATGCCATGTTAATGCCGGTATCGTACAAAGAGGGAACCACAACTGCACCAACGGTGTTGGCAAGGCCGTGCAGTGCAATTGGATACCAGATGTTTTTTGTTTCTTTATAAACCCAGGCAAAGGTAAAGCCCACCACAGAAGCAAACAAAAACTGCCCCAAATTGGCGTGAAAAAGGCCAAAGGTAAGCCCCGAAAGAAGCACGTAGTGCACGTCGGCACTGCCGCGCATTTTACGGTAGATTAAATAGCGAAAAATAAATTCTTCTCCAAATGCGGGCACCAGTACAGAAAACAAAAATTGTATCAATACGCCGCTTTGCTTATAAAAAGCATCCAGCAGGGAACTGTCTGAGGTGGTAACATACTCTCCCGTATAAGGGAAAAGGCCAGCGGTGATTGACTGCAGCCATAAAATTAAAACTTGAGAAAGGATAGAAAGCAGGTACATAGAACCCAGGCAAAAAACAAGAATTAAAATAAAGCGCCATGGGTTCATTTTCATTTTAGGGCGTTCCGGCTCTGGGGTAGACTTTTCGGGAATGAATTTAAAGATAAGCAAAAGAACAGGCATGCCCAACGCATACAGGGCAAGGTCGTTAAGCAGGTAGTAACCCCAGTCTCTTGTTAAAATATCCGGCCATGCACTGCGGAATAAAAATAGCAACGCAAATTGCCCCACAAACCACACAACCATCATGCCCAATAACGCCAGCCCAATCATAGAACATACTTTACGGGTGCTGCGTTTTGTTTCCATTTTTATAAATACTCTCCAAGACATAATTATTTATTGTATTGTAACATTTTTTTTCAATCCCCTCAACCCCGCAAAGGCACTGTAAAGGTTGATATAAATGTGTTTTACAGTATTTGCATACTGAATAAAATACAATGTAAACCAAAACATAACAATAGGTTGACAATGGTGTTTTGCATGCAATAAAATAAAGCAAATGGAGGGATTGCATGGCAACGAAAGATGAACTGCTTTTACTGCTTGAAAAAAGCAGGGGAAGGGTACTGTCTGGCGAGGTGGTTGCGCAGCAGCTTGGTATTTCGCGCGCGGCGGTGGGCAAGGCTATAACAGCCCTAAGAAAAGAGGGTTTGCAGATAGAAGCACTTACCGGTGCCGGGTATTGCCTGCCCAAAGACAGTGACTTTATAAGTGAAGCGGGTATACGCGCAATGCCCGGTGGCGGCGGGTTTGAACTGCGGGTATACGAAAAAACAGAATCGACCAATTTGCTTGCCAAGCAATGGGCTATGGAAGAAAACGCCCCCCACGGCAGCATGGTGGTTACCGAGTGCCAAACAGCCGGGCGTGGGCGGCTGGGGCGCAGCTTTACAAGCCCGCCGGGTGGCTTGTATATGAGCATTGTACTGCGCCCGCCAAAGGGCGCACCATTGCCCATGCTGCTTACCGCAGCGGCGGGGGTGGCTGTGTGCCAAAGTGTACAGGCACTGTGCAAAATACAGCTGGGCATTAAGTGGGTAAACGATTTGTTTTGGCAGGATAAAAAGTGCTGCGGCATTTTAACCGAAGCCGCCAGCGGGCTGGAAAACGGCGCGATAGAATACCTTGTGGTGGGCATAGGGTTAAACTACTGTGTAAAAGAGGCCGATTTCCCACCGGAAGTTGCAGCAATTGCAACCTCGCTGTACCCAAATGGGGGTGCTCCGGTGCCTCGCACTGCGTTGGCGGCCGACATACGCGGCCGCTTGCTGGCTTTGTTTGAGGATATGGACAAGGGAGAATTTTTAAAAGAATACAAAGCCCGCAGTTTTGTTTTGGGCAAGCAGGTGCAGGTGTTGGCAAACCCGACCTATATGGCGCGGGCAGTGGATATAGATGATGCGGCAGGGCTAGTGGTAGAAACACCCCAGGGGCGCACCACCCTTACCGCAGGAGAAATAAGCATACGCCCGCAGGGCAGAGGAGAGTAATATGAAAGCAGAAACAAAAACAGGCCGCCTTGTAATGGTGGCGCTACTGGCTGCCCTGATATGCGTAACAGCTGTTATTGTGGTACCCATTGGGCCTGTGCCTTTTTCTATGGCTGTTATGGGGGTTATTTTTGCGGGTGCACTGCTGGCGCCAACAGATGCACTTGCGGCGGTATGCGTTTACCTTGCCATTGGCATGGTGGGCATACCGGTATTTGCAGGTTTTAACAGTGGGCCACAGGTGGTGCTTGGGCCTACAGGCGGCTTTTTAATAGGGTACCTGCCGCTGGTTTTTTGCACCTCTATTGCCCGTGGGCAAAAGATATATATTACATTTTTGGCAGCGTTTGGCGGCCTGCTTGCATGCTATCTACTGGGCACAGTTTGGTTTATGGTGTACGCCAAAGCGGGATTTGTAAAAGCGCTAATGGCATGTGTTGTGCCGTTTATCATCCCTGACGTTATAAAAATAGGGGGCGCAGTGGTATTGGCGCGCGCAATTGTTTTAAGACAAAACAAGGCTAGGGCGGGCAAATGAGCACAGTAGAAATAGAGCGCAAATGGTTGATGGCGGATTTCCCCCCAATAAGCTGGAACAGAGAAGAACATATGGAACAGGGATATATCAGCTTTTCTCCGGCGGTGCGTATACGTAAAACTGTTAAAGAGGAAAAAACAGACTACTGGCTAACTATTAAAGGAAAGGGAACGCTAAGCCGTACAGAGGTAGAAACCCCGATAACGCAAGAGCAATACGAGGCGTTATTGCCTTTGCTGGCAGCGCCCCCGGCAACCAAAAGCTGCGGCGTTACCAATTGCCCCAAGGGCTGGAACTGGAGTGCAGCCTTGTTGACGAGGGGGAGGCCAGTGCGTTTTACTATGCCGAAATAGAATTTGCAACA
>JBKEAM010000027.1:0-29632 GCA_047972265.1 Oscillospiraceae bacterium
ACTTCTTCTGACGGTTATTCCTATATAACAACTGTTTTCCCCTTGGCAATATTTGGTGAGTATTATCTTGTTCAATATACTTCCGAGCACACCGATACAGGTACGCTCTATATCCCCGCTCTTATAACCAAAGCGGATTTTTGGGCAGGAATACCAAACTACATCCCCATTACTTTAATAGAATAAACATTTACAAAGGCGCATAGCATACATGGCTCTGCGCCTTTACTTTATGCACATTCTTTTGTACAATATTTTAAGCTTTATGCGCTATACTATATTGTATAAAATAAGAAAATTAAACATTGTAAAAGGGGCGTTGCATTGCATGACCGTTTTTTTAGATGGAAAACATGTGGATACCCTGCAGTCTATGCCTGCCGATGAGATACAGGCGTTGATTTTTATGGAACCTGCCGAAAGTTCTTCTGTCTTAAAAAAGCTTCGGCTTGGCAAGCTTCGGCTGCCCCCTCCCACCGAGGACGATACTTCCTCCCGCTTTGAAAGCCACAATGGCTTCGATCGCATTTTTTTAAATATCCCCTGTAAAAATGATGCTGCCCAATCTTTGCAGCATGTGGATATTTATTTAACCGGAAACGACCTTATTTTTATAGGCAAAAGCTTTGCCGTTACGCAAAACTTAATATCCCTTTTGCAGCAAAACAAGGCCAATACCCCAATGCTGCCAGAGCATGTTTTGTATTTGTTTTTCAATCTGCTTACCGAAAAGGACGGCGCCCATTTGCAGGATGTAGAAGAGCAGATTGCCGCCTTAGAGGATGATGTTGCTGAGGGCGCGGATATTGACTACAGCGCAAAAATAAGCGCCCTGCGCAAAGACCTTTTGCGGTGGAAACGTTATTACGAATCTTTGTTTGACCTTTTAACAGATTTGGAAGAAAACCAAAACCATTTTATCTCTAAGCCGCAGGCAAAATATTTTAGAATCCTTACCAACCGGGCCGACAGGCTAAGCCGGGCGGTTTTAAACCTGCGCGATTATGTTACGCAGGTGCGCGAGGCTTATCAGGCGCAAATGGATATAAGCCTAAACCAAACCATGAAATTATTTACTGTGTTAACTGCCATATTCTCTCCCCTTACCCTTATTGTTGGCTGGTATGGTATGAACCTTGCCATGCCCGAGTTTAAAATTCCGTTTGCCTACCCTGTAGTAATTGGCGTGTGCGTTGCGGTTGTGGGTTGGTGCATTTATTATTTTAAAAAGCACAAATGGTTTTAATCCCTTTAAAGGAGAATATACATGGCTGATACCACAATACCGGGTTTTACCGTTAAGCCTGCAAAGGCGCAGGACGTTCCGCTTTTATTGTCTTTGATACTGGAACTTGCCAAGTACGAAAAACGGCCACAGGATATGACCGCTACCGCCGAGGATTTACACCACTGGATGTTTAAAAAGCAAACTGTACGGGCCCTAATTGCACTGTATGACGAAAAGCCAGCCGGTTATGCCCTTTTTTACCCTGTATTTTCTTCTTTTAAGGCAAAGGCTTCTTTGTATGTAGAGGATATTTTTATTCTCCCTCATTTGCGGGGCAAACACCTGGGCAAAACATTGTTTGCCCAAGTTGCACAGCAAGCCATACAGCAAAACATGCAGTCTTTAAAATGGTCTTGCCTTGCGTGGAACCAGCCCAGTATTAATTTTTACACCGCGTTGGGGGCACATCAAGAAGATGGTGTTTACCACTTTGCCTTAAGCGGCTCTTCGTTAGAAGCATTGGCTTCTTTATAGTGTGCTTACCCGCAAAGGCAAGTACAAAATAGTATGTATGCAATTTATGTTTACAAACCAAACCTGCCAAAGCAAGGAGGATGCTTGTGTCTAACAAAAACAAAGATGGAAAAAGTTTACTGGATTTTATATTGGGCATTGCCGCGCTGGCCGCAGGCCTATTTTTACTGGGTCTTTCGGTAACGGTATCTACCTCGTGGTATGTTTACCGCATAGGTGCTTTTTCTCTGCCCACCGGTATTGTAATCATCCCGCTTTTAATTGGTATTGGCATGTTATTTTACAACCATAAATCAAAAGCCGCATGGGTTGTTTCGGCACTTGGACTATTGCTTATTGTTATTACCATTTTGCTAAGTGTGCATATTTATGTGCGCAACATTAGCCTGCTGCATTTTATTTTTATGTTTGGCTTTATACTTGCCGGCATTGGTTTGTTGCTTAAGTTTTGGTTTAAAGATTGATATATCCACAAAACAACAGCTGTTTGGCACTCGCCAAGCGGCTTTTTATTTTGCAAAAAAGCAGTATTTTTAAAGCTTACAGCCTAATAGTGTTTGACTTGCCCCCTTTTGTAGAATAAAATATTTCCGAGTAATTTAAAGCCATTGTATATATTGTTTACGCCTAGAACCGTGCACAAAAAATACACCGCCGAAAGGGTTCCTATGCAAACTTCCTCCCCTATTGCAAGCTCACCCGCTGCGTTTGAGGCTGTAAAAGGCCGCAAGGCAGTGGCGTTGGGCATATTGTCCTCGTTGTTTTTTCGGTAACCTATATTGTAAACAACCGCATGGCCACACAAGGCGGCAGCTGGCTGTGGAGCGCTTGCCTACGTTTTTTAATTATGTTTGTGCCACTGCTGGCAATTGTTGCTTTTACCAAAAGCCTTGGCACTGTATTAACAGAAATAAAAAAAGCCCCTTTGCAGTGGATAGTATGGAGCACCGTAGGGTTTGGCCTGTTTTATGCTCCCCTTACCTTTGCTTCTGCCTATGCGCCCTCTTGGTTGGTGGCCGGTACTTTTCAGTTTACTATTTTTGCCGGTGCGCTTCTTACCCCGCTTTTTAGCCAAACGGTGCAAACCAAAAGTGGCATTAAAACTGTACGGGGCAAAATACCCGTGCGCCTTTTCCCCGCATTTTTTGTTATTTTAGTGGGCGTTTTTTTGCTGCAAATGGAAAACGCCGAGGCCGCCAGTTGGCAAACACTGCTTTTATTTACCCTGCCTGTGCTTGTATCGGCCTTTGCCTACCCGCTGGGCAACCGCAAAACCATGCAACTGTGCCAAGACCGCCTTACCACCCTACAGCGTATTTTTGCCATAACCCTATGCAGCATGCCTTTTTGGCTTATTATTGCAGCGGCAGGTTTTGTTACTGCGGGGCCGCCACCATCAGGGCAGGTTTTTCAGGCTTCTTTGGTGGCGCTATTTTCGGGTCTTTTGGCTACTACTTTATTTTTTGGTACCACATTAAAGGTGCGCAGCCAGCCGCACTGGCTGGCCCTTGTAGAATCCACCCAATGCGGCGAGGTTGTATTTACCCTATTGGGCGGCGTGTTCATCCTTAAAAATCCCTGGCCCGGCATACTTGGCTGGATTGGCCTTGTTTTAATTGTTGGCGGCATGGTTTTTAACAGCCTGTTGCAAAGCAAATAGTCTGTCTTGTTTATATTTATAAAGGGCCGCCCTTTATTGGGGCGGCCTTTGGTTTATTGTGTTTTTGCTAGGCGTTTTGGTTATATTCTTCTAAGCGATGGATACAGCTTCTAATCACGTCGGCCGATTGCAATAGGCCCTTATACTCTTCCTCGGTTAAATTAAATTCTGCCACTTCTTTTATGCCATCACGCCCCAAAATAGCGGGTACGCCGCAGTAAATACCCTTTATTCCATATTCTCCATCCAAATAGGTAGAAAGTGCGTATACCTTATTATCGTCTTGCAGTATGGCTTTTACAATGGCGGTTACCGCACTTCCAATGCCAAACTGTGTATTGCCCTTGGCCTGCATTACATGCCAACCTGCATACTTTACCTTTTGCGCCAAATTATTTAAATCTACATCTTCAAAGCGTTTTCCGTTATCTGCCAGCACCTGCTGTATACTTTTGCCACCTAGGCGGATATGGCTCCATGGAATAAGCAGAGAATCACCATGTTCGCCTATTGCAACGGCATCTACACTGTGCAGGTCCATGCCCACCAACTGCCCAACAATTTGTTTTAAGCGCGCGGTTTCCAGTATGGTTCCCGTACCAATTACACGGTTTTTAGGCAGGCCCGAAAGCTGCATTACCTGCCAAGAGATACAATCTACCGGGTTTGACACCACCACAAAAATACCATCAAACCCGCTTTGCATAACACTGGGCACAATACTGCGCATTATGGCCGCCGTTTTATCCTGCATTAAAATGCGGTTATTTTCCCCCGTCCACGGGGCCGAGGCGGTTATCACAACAATGTCTGCACCCTTACAGTCCTCGTATTCACCCAATGTTATGCGCACATTGCGGCTGTGAAAATCCAAACTATGCTGCAAATCCCATACTTCTGCCTGCGCTTTTGTTTTGTTTACATCCACCAAAACAACCTCGGCCGCCACCCCCTTTGCCACCAAGTTAAATGCGGCAATACTGCCCACGGCGCCCGCACCCACAATTACCACTTTTGTAACGTTACTTTTCATACATACATCCCCTTAAAACACAAACACCGCAGCCAAACGGCGGCGTCTTTGCCCCGTTTTAACTGCAGTGCTTGTGTTGTACTGTAGCCCCAGTATACCATTGTTTTATTTGTTTGAAAATATGCTATACTAACAATACAGAGGTGATTATATATGGTAAAATTTATACCAACCGAAAAGCTGAGCAAAAAAGAAAAGCAAAAGCTAAACAATGCCCGGCGTAAAACATGGGGCGCATTAAACCCGGTTACCCGCAAGCCCCTCAACCCAAAAGCGTACAGACGCAAAAAAATCCGTTACGAGGACACGTCCTTTGATAACGGATTTTTTTTATTGCTTATTTTTTTACAGCCTTTATGCCGTTAACAGCATTGCAGGCAAGCCTGTTTTAAAACGCAAAGCGCACGTTACCACTGCTGTATATAAATAAAGAATATAAAAGCAAAACCTCTGCGCAGTTATATTGCTTTTACACTGCTATTGTAATTTTTCAATTACCGCGTCGCACATCTCTTTGCAGCCAACCTGTGTGCAGCCCGTCTGCATAATGTCTCCGGTACGGTAGCCAGCATCCAGCACACGGTTTACTGCCTGCTCAATGGCGTCGCTTTCTGCCTGCATGCCAAAGCTGTATTTCAGCATCATAGCGGCACTTAGTATGGTGCCAATGGGGTTTGCCTTGTTTTGCCCCGCAATGTCGGGTGCCGAACCATGAATTGGCTCGTACATACCACGGCTGCCCTCACCCTGGCTGGCGGAGGGAATCATGCCTATGCTGCCGGTAATCATGCTGGCTTCGTCGCTTAAAATATCCCCAAACATATTTTCGGTGGCAATTACATCAAACTGAGAGGGATCTTTTACAAGCTGCATTGCCGCGTTGTCTACCAGCATATTGCTGTACTCTACATCGGGGTACTGTTTTGCCATTTCTTCCATAATGCTACGCCACAGGCGGCTGGTATCCAAAACATTGGCTTTGTCTACGCTGGTAACCTTTTTGCCCCGCAGACGAGCGGTTTCAAAGGCTATTTTGCCTATGCGGCGTATTTCTTCTTCCGAGTAAGGCATGCTATCTGCAGCCACACGCTGCCCGTTTACATTTTCTGTTTTATGTTCGCCAAAATAAACGCCGCCGGTTAGCTCCCGCACCACCAAAAGGTCTATTCCTTTTTGGGTTATCTCGGGTTTTAGGGGGCTGGCTTCTGCCAATTGTGCAAACAAACGGGAGGGACGCAGGTTAGAGTACAGCCCCATGCCGCTGCGCAGGGCCAGCAGGCCTTTTTCGGGCCGCAGGTTGGCTGGTTGTCCATCCCACTTGGGGCCGCCCACCGCGCCAAGCAGCACACTGTCTGCCGCAAGGCAGGCAGCAAGGGTTTCGTCTGGCAGGGGTACGCCTGTTTTGTCAATGGCTACACCGCCCATATCCACATAAGTATAGGCAAAGCTGTGCCCGTATTTTTGTGCCACTGCGTCCATTACACGCACGGCAGCTTCCACTATTTCGGGGCCAATGCCATCCCCTTTAATAACTGCTATGTTTTTTTCCATCCGGCAGTTCTCCTTACATTATATATAATAGAGCCATACCGCAGGCGCACAATACAATTGCCACCGGCACGGCAAAGCCGGGCAGGCAAACTGCCTTACCCGGCCACAAAACTATGCCTGCTGTATAGATTTAAGCAGTCCTCCTTTATTAATAATGTCTTTAATAAAGGGTGGAAAGGGCTGTGCCTGATAGCTTTGCCCCTTGGTAATATTTTGGATAATGCCTGTATCGAAATCGATGCTTACCTCATCCCCTGCCGCAATTGCGTCGCTTGCCTCGGGGCATTCCAGTATTGGCATACCAATATTAATAGAGTTGCGGTAAAAAATGCGGGCAAAGCTTTTGGCAATTACGCAGGTAATGCCCACCTCTTTAATGGCAATGGGCGCATGCTCACGGCTAGAGCCACAGCCAAAGTTCCAGCCGCCTACAATAATATCGCCCTGTTTCATCTTTTTGGTAAAATCGGGGTCAATGTCCTCCATGCAGTGGGCCGCCAGCTCTTTATGGTCTGCCGTGTTAAGGTAACGGGCGGGAATAATAACGTCGGTATCTATATTGTCTCCAAATGTATGTGCATATCCATGTGCATCCATATTTATTCTCCTTTGCTTACCGATTGGGGGGAGGCGATGCGTCCTGCAATGGCAGAGGCAGCCGCCACCGCGGGGCCTGCCAAGTAAATCTCGCTGGTAACATGGCCCATACGACCCACAAAGTTACGGTTAGTGGTGGCTACGCAACGCTCGCCATCGGCCAAAATGCCCATGTACCCGCCAAGGCATGGCCCGCAGGTGGGGGTAGAAACCACACAGCCCGCTTCTACAAAATCGGCAAGGTAGCCCTTACGCATACTTTCCATGTAAATGACCTGTGTAGCCGGTATTACTATGGCGCGCACATTTTTGGCAATTTTGTGCCCGCGGATAATATCTGCGGCCATCTTCATATCCGATATACGACCGTTGGTGCAGCTGCCAATTACAACCTGATCTATTTTAACGTCTCCAACTTCGTCAATTTCACGGGTGTTTTCGGGCAGATGCGGGAATGCAACCGTGGGTTTAATGGCGCTAAGGTTAATTTCAATTATCTGCTCGTATTCTGCGTCGGAATCCGGCGCATACACTTTATAAGGGCGGGTTACGCGCTCGTCCATATAGGCACGGGTAATTTCGTCCACCTCAAAAATGCCGTTTTTGCCGCCCGCTTCTATGGCCATGTTTGCCATGCAAAGCCGGTCATCCATCGAAAGGCTTTTTAGCCCCGGGCCGCCAAACTCCATGCTTTTGTACAGGGCACCGTCTACCCCTATTTTGCCAATGATGTGCAGGATAACATCTTTACCGCCCACATAGGGTTGCAACTCTCCGGTAAGGTTAAAGCGTATTGCTACGGGCACTTTAAACCAGCATTTGCCGGTCGCCATGCCTGCGGCCATATCGGTACTGCCCACGCCGGTGCTAAACGCACCCAGCGCACCGTATGTGCAGGTGTGGCTGTCGGCGCCAATAATACATTCGCCCGCGGCAACAATGCCTTTTTCTGGCAGCAGGGCATGCTCTATGCCCATATTGCCCGCATCGTAAAAATGCAGAATGTCGTATTTATCGGCAAAGGTACGGCTTTGCTTTGTTTGCTGGGCCGCCTTAATATCTTTGTTGGGCACAAAGTGGTCCATTACCAGGCTAATTTTTGTTTTATCAAATACACTGGTAAAGTTTGCCTTTTCAAACTCGTTAATGGCAACGGGGCTGGTAATATCATTGCCCAGCACCATATCCAAGTCCGCCATAATCAACTGGCCCGCTTCTACCGTATCCAGCCCCGCATGTGCGGCCAGGATTTTTTGCGTCATTGTCATTCCCATATGCTGTCTCCCGTATTGTTATTTTTTGTGGTTATTTATAGCACTTACCAGTGCACGTACCGAGGCCGTCATAATATCCTCATGAATGCCTGCACCCCAAGTTATGCCGTTATTATCCCATGTAATACCCACATAGGCAACCGCTTTACTGGTACTGCCGGTTTCTTGTGCATGCTCTTTGTAGGTAAGAATATTAAAGCTTTCTCCCACCACCTTTTCCATTGCGTGCTTAACGGCATCCAGCCTTCCGTTGCCGTTGGCCACATACTCGGTGGTTTTCCCCGCTTCTTCTACCGTAACTGTTGCGTAAATACCGTCTTTTTGCTGGTAGTGCACTTCGGTTACGTTTACCGGGCCCGTAACATCCACATAATTGTCTTTAAATGCCGCGCATACTTCGTCTGGCATCAGCTCTTTATGAGAATGGTCGCTGACATTTTTTACAGTATAGCCAACCGCTTCTCGCATTTTGGGGGGCAGGTCAAACCCAAACTTTTGCTCTAACAAGTAGCCTATGCCGCCCTTGCCGCTTTGGCTGTTAATGCGTATTACATCGCTTTCGTACTCACGCCCCAGGTCCTGCGGGTCTATGGGCAGGTAGGGCACGGTCCATGTCATGGTGTCGTTTTCTTCGCGCCACTTCATCCCTTTGGCAATGGCGTCCTGGTGGCTGCCGCTAAAGGCCGCAAACACAAGTGCACCGCTGTAAGGCTGGCGCTCGTACACATGCATACGGGTTACTCTCTCGTACACCTCGGTAATAGCAGGGATATTGGTAAAGTCCAGCCCCGGCTCTATACCCTGGCTGTACATGTTTAGCGCCAATGTAATAATATCCACGTTGCCTGTGCGCTCTCCATTACCAAACAGCGTACCCTCAATCCTGTCTCCGCCCGCCAAAAGGCCCATTTCGGCATCGGCTACGCCACAGCCCCTGTCGTTATGGGGATGCAGAGAAACAACTACGTTTTCGCGGTATTTGAGGTTACTGCACATATACTCAATTTGGTTTGCATATACATGGCTCATGCTCATAGATACAGTGACAGGCAGGTTGATAATCACCTTTCTGTCGGCAGTGGGCTGCCAAATATCCAGCACTGCATTGCAAATATCACGCGCAAACTCCATCTCGGTACCGGTAAAGCTTTCGGGGCTATACTCAAAACGGATGTCGCTCTCGCTTTGGGCGGCGCACTCTTTGCAAAACTTTGCGCCCTCTACGGCAATATCAATAATTTCTGCCCGGCTTTTGCGAAATACCTGCTGACGCTGCGCAACACTGGTAGAGTTGTACAGGTGTACAATTGCTTTTTTAACGCCTTTAAGGGCATCAAAGGTTTTTTGGATGATATGCTGGCGGCTTTGGGTAAGCACCTGAATGGTTACATCGTCGGGAATGAGATTTTGGTCTATCAGTGTACGCAAAAACTCGTATTCAGTTTCGCTTGCCGCGGGAAACCCCACCTCAATCTCTTTAAAATCTACGTTTACCAGTACCTGAAAAAACTCCAGCTTCTCTTCAAGACTCATGGGGATAATAAGTGCCTGGTTGCCATCCCTAAGGTCTACACTGCACCATACGGGCGCTTTTTCGATATGGTCTTTTTTTGCCCACTCCATGGTACAGGTTGGCGGGTTATAAAACCCTGTCTGGTATTTTCCGGCCTGTTTCATTGCTTCTCCTCCTGAAAATAAAATAAAAAAACGCCCCTTAAAGGCAATTATTGCCTTTAAGAGACGAAAGTAAACTTTCCGCGGTACCACTCTTATTTGCCGGGGGTATAGTCCGGCCACTCTATCCGTCGGCCCTGTATAGGGCGAACAGTGCATCGTAGTAACGGTGATGAACCCGGCCTGACCTACCGTGCAACAAAATGCATTTCAGCTGGCTGCTCAAGGGCGAGTACAATGCTTGTACGGCTCTGCCTTTCACCAAAACGGCAGCTCTCTGTGGCTCGCATCAAACAAAGGATTCCCTGTCATCGCATTTATTTTTTTCGATTTGCAATTACTATATTGCATTTTGGCAAAGTTGTCAATACCCAGTTTTACAAAAAAATTGCATATTTTTGCAAAATACATGTTGACAATATGCGCCCAACAGTGTTATCATGCAAAAAAACATATCGCTTGAAATGCATGGATAGGGACACAAATTTGGTTTTGCCTGTTTGCAGAGAGCTGCCGTCCCGGTGAAAGGTAGCAACAGAATGGCCAAATTCATCACCCTTGAGCAGCCTGCTGAACGCATTTGCAATTAGGCTTGGCCGGTTTTCTCCGTTAACAGAATGCGCATTGTTAGATGCGTCAGAGCGGTCGCTTTTACGGCGGCAATCAGAGTGGTACCGTGGAGCATTCGCTTCATCTCTATATTAAGTAGAGGTGAGGCTTTTTTATTACAAGAAACCCGCTGCCTGCCTCTTACAAAACAGGTACAAGCGATAGGTAAAAAGCAACAGGAGGTAGGTTTTTTGAACATCAAAGACTTTGAACAGGCAGCACTTAGGCTAAAGGATGTAATTCATCACATTCCCATCAGCACCAGCCGTACTTTTTCAGAAATCAGCGGCTCGGAACTGTACCTGAAATACGAAAACCAGCAAAAAACCGGCTCGTTTAAGGTACGGGGTGCCTACAACAAAATTGCCGCATTGATAGAGCGCGGCGAAAAGCCCGAGATGGTTATTGCCTCCAGCGCAGGCAACCATGCCCAAGGCGTTGCCTTTGCCGCCAAATCGCTTGGCATAAAATCCACCATTGTAATGCCCCGCAGCACCCCCATTGCCAAGGTATCCGCCACAGAGGGATACGGCGCAAACGTTGTGCTTTCGGGCGATTGCTACGATGACTCTTACCAAAAAGCGCTTAGCATACAAAAAAAGACAGGCGCTGTTTTTATTCACCCTTTTGATGATTTAGATGTAATTGCGGGCCAGGGTACCATAGGGCTGGAGATATTGCGCGAGCTGCCCGGTGTAGATGCTGTGTTGGTGCCCGCGGGCGGCGGCGGTCTTCTCTCTGGTGTTGCCTGCTGCATTAAAGAGATTAACCCCCGCATACAGGTTATTGGCGTACAGGCCGAGGGTGCAAGCGCACTGGTAGAATCTTTTAAAGCAAAAAGCTGGCAAAGCACCGATAGTGTGCATACCATTGCCGATGGCATTGCTGTAAAGGCCCCCGGCAAAACTACCACTGACATGATTAACAAATACGTGGACGATATGGTTACCGTATCGGACGAAGAAATTGCCAGCTCCATCCTGTTGTTGCTAGAGCGCTCCAAGCAGATGGTAGAGCCCGCCGGAGCCGCTTCTTTAAGCGCCGCGCTTGCCAAAAAAGCCGGCCTAAAGGGCAAAAAAGTAGTATGTGTGCTTTCGGGCGGCAATATTGACGTTAGCTTTATCCACCGTATTGTAGAAAAGGGCCTTGTAAACCGCGGGCGGCAGATGAAGTTTAAAACCCTGATGCTGGACATGCCGGGCAGCCTGCAATTGTTTTCTAAAATTGTAGCGGAATTTGGCGGCAACATCATCAAAATAAGCCACGACAGGCTGGATGCAACCCTGCGCATAGACGAAGCCATTTTATATACAACCTGCGAGGTAAGCGGCCCCGAACATGGGCAGGAAATTATTCGCCGGCTTGCAGAACATGGCTTTCGCTCTACGATAGAATCTTAAAACAGGTTATAAAAAAGGCATACCAAAATATTTTTGAGGAGATATTTACACATGAAACTGACAGGCGCGCAAATTTTGGTACAGTCCCTGCTGGAACAGGGGGTAGACGTATTGTTTGGCTATCCGGGCGGTTCCGTCATTAACATTTACGACGCTTTGGATGAACAGCGCGATAAGGTCCGTCATATCCTTGTCTCTCACGAGCAGGGTGCCTCCCACGCGGCCGACGGTTATGCGCGTTCCACCGGCAAAACAGGGGTTGCCCTTGCTACCTCTGGCCCCGGCGCAACCAACCTTGTTACGGGCATTGCCACCGCTTATCTAGACTCTGTGCCTATGGTAGCCATTACCGGCAACGTTACCCGCCCGCTTTTGGGGCGAGACAGCTTTCAGGAAGTTGACATTGTAGGTGTTACAGTCCCCGTTACCAAACACAACTTTTTTGTAAATGACATAGATCAGCTTGCTGACACGGTAAAAAAAGCCTTTGTCATTGCAAACTCCGGCAGGCCCGGCCCTGTTTTAATTGATATACCAAAAGATATTACCATTCAATCGGCCGAGTACGTACCCGCCGGGAAGTTTGAAGAGCGCCCCTTGCTACAGCCGGAAGAGACAGCTTTACGGGATGCCGCACAGCTGATTGAAGAATCGAAAAAGCCCTTTATCTATTTTGGCGGTGGCATTGTTTCGTCTAACGCCAACGACGCACTGCTGCGGCTGGCAAAAAAAATGTCGGCTCCCATGGCTTCTACCGCTATGGCGCGCGCCTGTGTGCGGTACGATGAACCGCTGTACCTTGGCATGATGGGTATGCACGGCACCCCGGTATCCAACTATGCTGCTGCCGAGTGCGATTTGCTCATCTGCGTTGGCGCAAGATTTTCGGACCGCGCCACCGGAGACAAAAACAAATTTGCCTCCCACTCCAAAATCATCCACATTGACATTGACGTTACCGAACTTGGCAAAAATATACCCACATTTTTAGATGTAGTAGGCGATGCCCGTTTAGCATTAGAAGCGTTGGAACAATGTGTAGCACAGCAAGACCACAGCGCTTGGCTGCAAGAAATCAAGCAGTTCGCCATAGAGCATCCTATGCCAAAAGAGGATGACGGTGATATTGCCAACCCGCAGGATGTGCTGGATGCCATTTATGATGTTTTTGGCGAAGAAGCCATTATTGTAACCGATGTTGGCCAGCACCAAATGATTACCGCACAGCACTATAAATTTACACAGCCTCGCAGCTTTTTAAGCTCTTGCGGGCTTGGCACCATGGGGTATGGCATGGGCGCCGCAAACGGCGCAAAGGTAGCGCACCCAGAGCGCCCCGTTGTACTGGTTACCGGTGATGGATGCTTCCACATGAACATGAACGAGCTGGCTGTTTCGGTTACCGAAAACCTGCCCATTGTGGTGGTTATAATGAACAACGGCGTTTTGGGTATGGTACGCCAGTGGCAAAACCTGTTTCATGGGCAGCGGCACTCCAGCACAACTCTAAACCGCAAAACAGACTATGTAAAGCTTGCCGAGGCCTTTGGCGCCGAGGGGCTGCGTATAAAAAATGCCGCCGATATTAAACCCATTTTACAGCAGGCCAGCCAGGCAAACGGCCCTGTTGTGGTAGATTGCATTATCCCCAAAGATGAGGGAGCCTTCCCCATCATTCCGCCGGGAAAAACAATGGATGATATTATCTACGATTACTCGGATATTTGAGAGGAGATGCCCCCAATATGTCTTTGCATGTATTAACGCTTTTGGTTTCTAACCATTTTGGTGTTTTGATGCGCGTAACCACCATTTTTAGCCGCCGCACCTTTAACATTAAATCTCTTACAGTAGGAGAAACGCAAGACCCTGCGGTTTCCCGCATGTCTATTTTGGTTGAGGGCGAAGAGGAAGATATTCGCATGGTGAAACGCCTTTTGTCTAAACAGGAGGATGTTATTATTGCCGCTTACTCCCCCATTCCGCAAATTATCAACCGCGAAATGCTTTTGATAAAAATGCAAAACACGCCAAAATTAAACGAAAAGCTGGCAGAGCTGCAAAACACCCACCATGTTGTATTGATAGATGCCAGCGATGACACTGTTTTAATGCAGGTTTGCAGCGATGTAGACGGGATTATCCAGTTTATTGAAACAATGTCTCCCTATGGTATACTGGAGCTGTGCCGAAGCGGCGTTATGGCAATTAACGCCGGAGAACAAACCCTATACAACCTGTCATAGCTTAAAACCCAGCTTTTATTAACTTGTCAAAAACACATCATATCTTTTATCATGTATTTCGTGCAGTTCTATCTACTTTATTAATTACGTTGGCCACTTACGATATCAGCGGCACCGCATGCATTACAATGCGGCAATGGAGGTTATTATGATTAAAGTGTATTACGACACCGACTGCAACCTTGGCCTTTTAGACGGCAAAACCGTTGCCATTATTGGTTACGGCAGCCAGGGCCACGCACACGCCCAAAACCTAAAGGAAAGCGGCGTAAACGTAATTGTAGGCCTTACACCTACATCTCCCCGCCGCGCCGAAGCCGAGGCTGCCGGCCTTGCCGTTTATGACACTGCCGAAGCCGCAAAACTTGGCGATATCATTATGATTTTGGTGCCAGACCAGGTACAGCCAGACATTTACGAAGCCAGCATTAAACCCAACCTTAAAGAGGGCAATGTAGTACTGTTTGCACACGGTTTTGCCATCCACTTTAACCAAATTGTACCTCCCGTAGGTGTTGACGTTGCCATGGTTGCCCCCAAAGGCCCCGGCCACACCGTTCGCTCGGAATATTTGGCAGGCAAAGGCGTTCCCTCTTTAATTGCCCTTGCACAGGACGCCAGCGGTAAAGCACGCGAGTACGCCCTAGCCTATGCATGCGGCATTGGCGCAGGCCGCGCAGGTATTATTGAGACTACCTTTAAAGAAGAAACCGAAACCGACCTGTTTGGCGAGCAAGCCGTACTGTGCGGTGGTGTTACCGCCCTTATGCAGGCCGGGTTTGAAACTTTGGTAGAAGCTGGCTATGCCCCCGAAATGGCTTACTTTGAATGTATTCATGAAATGAAGCTGATTGTAGACCTGATTAACAGCGGTGGATTTGCCATGATGCGTTACTCTATTAGCGATACTGCCGAATATGGCGACTATGTAACCGGAGACCGTGTAATTACCGACGAAAGCAAAAAAGCCATGAAACAGGTACTAAAAGAGATCCAAGACGGCACCTTTGCCAGCAATTGGATTACCGAAAACAAAGCAGGCGGTCGCGCAAACTTTTTGGCAATGCGCCGCGTACATGCAGACCATCAACTGGAAAAAACCGGCGGAGAGCTGCGCAAAATGATGAGCTGGCTGAAGAAGTAAAAATTTATTTACTTATTTTATGCAGGGGCAGCTTGCACTAAATGCACCAATTGCTACGGTGTAGCACAGCAGGCAGGCTGCCTGTCCTATAGAAATCATTTTGCTTTGATATGATTTTTAATTTATTGAGTATAACGCATAGTACTGCGAAAGGAATGTTTGTATGCAACTGCGAAGCGACCAGGTGTTTAAAGGGGCCGAGCGTGCGCCCCACCGTTCTTTATTTTATGCGCTGGGCCTTACCGAAGAAGAAATGAACAGGCCCCTGATTGGCGTAGTATCGGCCTACAGCGAAATTGTACCCGGCCACATGCACCTGGATAAAATAGCAGATGCTGTAAAAGCAGGTGTACGCATGGCAGGCGGCACCCCCGTATTGTTTCCCTCTATTGGTGTTTGCGATGGCATTGCTATGGGGCACGACGGAATGCACTACTCCCTGCCCTCCCGTGAATTGATTGCCGATTCTATCGAATCGATGGCTACCGGCCACTGTTTTGACGGGTTGGTGCTGATACCAAACTGCGATAAAATTGTACCCGGCATGATTATGGGCGCAGCACGCGTAAACATTCCATCTATTGTTATAAGCGGCGGTGCCATGCTGGCCGGACAAACAGATGATGGCTGCCTAAGCCTTTCCAGCACCTTTGAAGCAGTAGGCGCGCACAAAGCCGGCATCATTGACGACGAGCAGCTTACGGCTATCGAGCGGTCTTCCTGCCCCAGTTGCGGGTCTTGCTCCGGCATGTTTACCGCCAACAGCATGAACTGCCTAAGCGAGGCCATTGGCATTGCCTTGCCGGGCAACGGTACCATTCCGGCGGTTGCCTCTGCCCGCATTTACCTTGCCAAAAAAGCAGGTATGCGCATTATGGATCTTGTAAAAGACAACGTGCGCCCCTGCGATATTTTAACCGAAAAGGCATTTGCCAACGCATTGCATGTAGATATGGCACTTGGCTGTTCTTCTAACAGTGTGCTGCACCTGCTTGCCATTGCACACGAGGCAGGCGTTGCCCTTGACCTGAACACCATTAACGCCATTAGTGCCGAAACCCCCAACCTGTGCCGCCTTGCCCCTGCAGGGCCCCACTTTATACAAGATTTGTATGCGGCGGGCGGCGTGCAGGCCGTAATGAAAGAGCTTGCCAAAAAGAACTTGTTGGATACCACCCTGCCAACAGCCTCGGGCAAAACGGTGGGAGAAAACCTGCAAGACGCGCAAAACCATAACCCCGAGGTTATACACCCCATCGAAACCCCTTACAGCCAAAGCGGCGGCATTGCCGTGTTGTTTGGCAATATTGCGCCCGAGGGCTGTGTTGTAAAGCAATCTGCCGTTGCCCCATCTATGCTTAAAAACACAGGCAAAGCAAAGGTGTTTAACAGCGAAGATGAGGCCATAAAAGCCATTTATGGCGGTAAAATTGCCGGTGGCGACGTGGTGGTTATACGCTATGAGGGCCCCAAAGGCGGCCCCGGTATGCGTGAGATGCTAAGCCCCACCTCTGCACTTGCAGGCATGGGTCTAGGAGAATCGGTAGCACTGATTACCGACGGGCGCTTTAGCGGCGCCACCCGCGGCGCCGCCATTGGGCATGTATCGCCCGAAGCAGCTGAAGGCGGCTTGATTGCCTTTGTAGAGGACGGCGACACCATTCACATCGATATGCCCGGCCGTACCATTGAGCTGGCCGTAAGCGAAGATGAAATTGCCGCACGCCGTGCCAAATGGGTTGCCCCTGCCCCCCGTGTTACCAAGGGCTGGCTAAGCCGTTATGCGCGCATGGTATCTTCTGCCGGCAAAGGCGCAATACTAGAATAACTTTACAACAAAAAACAACCTGCCCTATAGCAGGTTGTTTTTTTATTGCTTTATTTAAATTATTTCTGCCCCAAAAACCACAGTGCATACCCTACATGCAGCCCGGCCGCAACCGGCAGGGCCGTTTCATCTACCTCAAACTTGGCGCTGTGCAGCGGTAGACTTGTGTTTGGGTTATTATCGTTTGCAATGCCAACATGGGCGTATACCCCTTTGGTTTCTTTGGCAAATTCCGAAAAATCGTCTCCCGCAAGGCCCATAATATTGGTGCGGTCTACCACAACATTCTCCTCCCCCACAAGCTGGCGTGCCACTTCGCTCACCTCTTGCCATGCGGTTTCGTTGTTTACCAGCACCGATGTAAAAGACTCGTAGCTAGTGGTTGCCGTACCGCCGTGCCGCTGCGCAACGCTGGCGGCTGTTTCTTCTATTTTTTGTTTAAGCAACGCCTGTGTTTGGGTAGAAAGCGCGCGTATTGTACCCTCTAGCTGGGCTGTTTCTGCCACAATGTTATAGGTGGTACCGCCCTGTATTTTGCCTACGCCCACAAGGGCTGTTTCAAACGGATTTACAAGTTCCCGCACAAGGGCTTTAAGTTCTATAACAATTTGGCTGGCTATATACACAGCATCTACCCCAAGGTGTGGCTTAGAGATATGCGCCGCCTTGCCCTGCACCTCTATGCGAAAAAAATCGCAGGAGGCGGCATCTGTGCCCTTGCCCACCGCCACAATGCCCGCTTTAAACTCTGGCCATACATGAATGCCAAAGACTCTATCCGCCCGTTGCGGAATGCCCTCGCGCACAAAATAACGCGAACCGCTGCCAAACTCCTCGGCCTGCTGAAAAGCCAACAGCACCCTACCTGCAAACGAATCTTTGTTTTGCTGCAACGCCTTAGCCGCTCCCAAAAGGGCCGCTGTATGTACATCATGCCCGCAGGCGTGCATTACGCCCTTGTTTGCCGATTGATAAGCAAGGCCGGTTTCTTCTTGTATTGGCAGGGCATCAATATCGGCACGCAACAAAATGGTTTTGCCACTGCCCTGCCCACCCTGTATGGTGCCCAGTACACCAGTATCGCCTATGCGGCGTGTTTCTATGCCAAAAGAGGAAAGCTCTTTTTCTAAATATTCGGCCGTTTTATATTCGTAAAGGCTCAGCTCTGGGTTTTGGTGTAAATGCCGCCGCACCTGTACCAAGTATTCCTTAATTGGGTCTATCAGTGCCTGCAAGTTCAACCCGCATTCCTCCTTTTAATTTAAAAAAGTGCAATACCTCCCCTAGCCGGGAGATATTGCACTTACGCATCAATCTCTATTGTCCGCTGGCGGCTTTAAATTCATCCCATATTTTAGAATGAAGCGCCTCGGCTTCGGTGCTTATATTTTGTATCATTTCCATGTTTGTGTCAAATCCATCCGGCAGGGTTAAAAAGCTTTTGTAATCTTCGTTTATAAACGCATCTGCCGCTGCATTGGTGCTGTAGTAACCCAAAAATTCAAAGCAACTCGCTGCATTTTCGGGCTCTAAAATATAATCCAAAAACTTATAGGCGGCCTCGGCATTGGGCGCCTGAGAGGGTATAAACCCTGCCATAATACCAAAACCAATCCCCTCAGACGGGAACACAACCTTTAAATCGGGGTTGCTAAGCAATGCGGTTGTTACCTGTGAAGTATACATAACACCGGCAGAAATTTCTCCCGAAATCAAATCATCCTGAATATTATCGTCTTTAATTACACGGATATTAGGTGCCAGGCTCTGCAACAAATCGCCCGCTTTTTGTATCTCGTCCAAATCCTCGGTGTTATAGCTATCCCCCAGCACTTTAAGCGCCATACCGTTAATAACGCGATAGTTTGCAATTACGCCAACACTGTCTGCCAGACCTTCGTTCCACAAATCTTCGTAGCCGGTAATTTCAAAATCCACATCATTGGGATTGTATACAATGGTTTGTACGCCCGCGCCATAAGGCACGGTGTACTCGTCGGACGGATCGAAAAACTGGCCCTGATATATGGGGTTAATATTATCGTAATTTGCAAGCTTTGTGGTATCCAGCTTTTGTGCAAGGCCCTCTGCAATTACAGCTTCGATGATATAATCGTCTGCAATTACTAGGTCGTAGTCTCCGCCATTGGCAGCTTCCAGTTTGGCAAGCATGGTTTCGTCATAATCAAAGTTTACGTAGTTTATTTTGATGCCGGTGGTAGATTCAAACCCATCCAGTATCTCCTGTGGGAACATCCCCTCCCATGTGTACAGGTTTAGCTGGCCCGATACGGGTGTGCCAGTAGAGCCCACTGCCGATGATGCCTGCCCGCCTGTACCCCCACAAGCGCTTAAAAGACCCACCGACAATACAGCCGATAAAAGAACCGCAACTAGCTTTTTCATTTTTTTACAACTCCTCTGTTTGCTTTGGTTTATGTTTATGCCCCTTGTGAGAACGTCCTATCCACGAAGAAAGCAAGCCTAACAATATTGTTGCCGCAAATAAAATGGTAAACAGGGCGTTTGTTTTGGGCGTGCCCCCTGTTTTAATTTGCGAATAGATTTTTAAGGGTAATGTGTTTGTATTTACCCCTGTAACAAAAGAACTGATAACTACATCATCAAAGCTCATGGCAAAAGACAGCAGCATGCCAGAAAGTACGGCCGGCCACACCAAGGGCAGCGTTATATCGTAAAAAGCACGCATTTCGCCTGCGCCAAGGTCTTGCGCTGCTTCTATATAGCTTTTGTCCATGCCTGCAAGGCGCGCTTTTACCAGCAAATACACATAGGGTATACAAAATGCTGTGTGGGCAATTACCAGCGTAAGCATGCCAAACGGCAGCCCCAGTAAAGAAAAGAATGCCAAAAATACCATACCCAAAATAATCTCGGGCACCATTATAGGCAGGGTAGAAAGATACTCCATAGCAGGGCCGCTGCGCAGGCGTGCCCGCTGCATACCCACCGCGCCAAGCGTACCCACCACGCCCGCACACAAACTGCTTAACAGGCCCAGCACAAGGCTGTTTTTTAGCGCTTCAAACAATGCACGGTCTTTAAACAGCTCTGTATACCAAGTAAGAGAAAATCCGCCCCATACAGAGCTTGTTTTGCTTTGGTTAAAAGAGTAAAAAAGAACAATTAAAATGGGGATATAGGTAAGCACCAGCACCACACCCATGTAAACAAGCGGGAGCTTTCCGTTTTTTCTCATATCAGCCCCTCCAGTTCTCCTGTATTGGTAATGCGCTTATACAAATACAGTAAAATGGTGGTAAGCAGCATAAGCACAACTGCCACCGCCGCAGCAAAGGGCCAGTCTCTTGCCTTCATAAGCTGCTCTTGTATCAGGTTGCCCACCAATACAATTTTGTTGCCGCCCAATAAATCGGCTACAAAGTACAGCCCCATAGAGGGGATAAAGGTTAAAATAATGCCAGAAAGCAGCCCCGGCATAGTAAGTTTAAGGCTTACGCTGGTAAATGCCCTAAAGGGAGACGCCCCAAGGTCTCTTGCGGCCTCTACAAGGCTCCAGTCCATTTTTTCGGCACTGGAGTACACCGAATAAATCATAAACGGAAGCAGCACATACACCATGCCTATTAATACAGCCGGGTAGGTGTACAGCAGTTTAAGCGGTTTTTCCGTAAGGCCTATACCCATTAGCAATTTGTCTAAAATGCCGTTTGCCCGCAGGATAATAATCCACCCGTACAAGCGCAGCAAGGAGCTTGTCCATAACGGCACAATAACAAGAAACATTACCCGTCCACGCCATTTTTCGCTCAGTTTTGCCATAAAATATCCAAACGGATAGCCAATGGCCACTACCAAAAGAGTGGTGATAAAGCCAAGTTTTAACGATTGGATAAAAGTATTTAAATAAATAGGCTGAAAAATACGGGTGTAGTTGGATAGCGTAAATATAGCCTGAACGCCCCATACCTCTCCCCTTTGCATAAAGCTAAGCACCACCATATACGCCAAGGGCCCAATTACAAACAGCAGGGTAAACAGGTACATGGGCAGCACGGCCGCCACCCCGCGGCGGGTGTGCTTTTTATTTGCAGTACGCGCCTGCGTGGGCTTTTTCACAGCGAGGCCTCCTGTTCTACCACAACGGCATTTTGGGGCAAAAAGCTTGCAAACACCGCCTGCCCCACTTCGAGGTCAGAGTCTATTCCGTATCGGTTAGAGACAATCTCTGTACCGTTGGGTGTTTTAGCCATAATGCGCAGCTGCCCGCCTGTAAAAGATTTTTCGGCAATAATGGCCGGGATATTGTTTTGCAGCAGGTCTGCGGCCTGTTTTGCATCATCCTTTTGCATTGCAACATTTTCGCTGCGCAGCGCCACGGCAACCTCCTGCCCCGGGGTCACGCCGCTTTTAGGCTGCTGTATCCAAAAACTGCCGTCTTCGCTTTTTACTTCGGCATACTCGTCTTTTATGCGTTCTACCCTGCCCTGCAAAATATTGCTATTGCCCACAAACCGTGCCACATACACAGTTTTGGGATGGTTATATACCTGCTGCGGAGTACCAATCTGCTCAAAGTCACCATCACGCATTACCGCAATACGGTCAGACATATTCAGTGCTTCTTCTTGGTCGTGCGTAATATACACAAAGGTAATGCCCAGCCTTTTTTGCAGTTGCTTTAATTCGTGCTGCATTTGGCGGCGCAACTGCAAATCCAGTGCGCCCAGCGGCTCATCCAGCAGCAGTATTTGGGGCTGGTTTACCAAGGCGCGGGCTATGGCTACACGCTGGCGCTGCCCGCCAGAAAGCTCTACCGGCATCCGCTTTTCGTACCCTTGCAGTTGCACAAGTATTAAGGCGCTTTCTACCTCTTCTTTTATTTTTTGCTTATCCAGCTTTTTTAGTTTTAGGCTATATGCTATATTGGCCGCAACATTCATATGCGGAAAAAGCGCATAATTTTGAAAGACCATATTTACATCCCGCTTATTTGGGGGTAAATTGGTTACATCCTGCCCATTTAGCAAAATGGTTCCTTCGTCTGGTTTTTCTAACCCGGCTATAAGGCGCAAGGTGGTTGTTTTACCGCAACCCGAAGAACCCAAAAGCGTTATAAACTCGCCTTTGTGTACGGTAAGGGTAAGGTCTTGCAAAACCCTTGTTTCTCCAAATGATTTTTGTATCCCTTTTAGCTGCAAAACTGCCTGTTCTTCCATTGTTTCCCTCACAACTATCATATTTATCATATAGGATAAGTAGGTATTGCTTTTTAAAGATTATACGCTGTATAATATCCATATGTCAACGCTTTAGTAAAGTAACTTGTAACTATCTACAAAGATGTTATATTTAAGCTTTTTGGGGGCATCTTTTTATATCTTTTTACATTTACTGCACATACAATATATAGTATACCTTTGCCAAATTTTGTTTACAAGGAGAACCTTGCGTGAAAAACCCTTTATTGTACCAACGTACCGAGTATGATTGCGGCCCCACCAGCATTTTAAACGCAATTAGCTATTTGTTTGAGCGGGATGATATCCCGCCGGATGTTATAAAAACAATTACATTATATTGTATGGACAGCTACGATAACAAAGGCAATGTGGGCAAAAACGGAACCTCACAAATGGCTATGGTGTTTATTAGTGGATGGCTTAACCATTTTGCAGGTATTAAACAGTTTTCGGTGCAAACCGAGTATTTGGCCAAAAACGATGTCGTTTTGGCGCCTGGCAGCAAAATAGACTCTGCCATAAAACAGGGCGGCGCTGTGGTTGCCCGGGTAATGTACGGCTGCTGGCACTATGTGCTTATAACCGGAGCCCGCGATGGCAAGGCCTACTTGTTTGACCCCTATTACCGCAAGCGCCCCTTTACCTTTGAGGGGCTTGAAATAATTGATGGACAACCTACAAAAGCCAACCGTGCTGTACCTTTTACCCAAATGAACCGTGAAGACAAAAGCCCCTACGCCTTTGGAAAATCGGATTTACGCGAAGCGGTAATCTTTTACAATACCAAAACAAAAAAACGTTACGAGCCTGTAATAGAATACTTTATATAATTAAAGGCTTTGTATTACCATAAAAGCGCCTGCCACCTAAAAACAAACATATTATCCATTTGCGTAGTACAAATAAAACAAATTTAAAGGTGGGCGGCAATGAATACCCGTATTGTATCTTTTTTAAATAATTATTTAGGCAAAACGCTTGAATTTAGGGTACGTTTATTTAATATACTTGCCATGGCAGGTATATTTGTAGGCGGCCTAATGACAGTGGTTACCCTTTTTAGGGGCCAGATGCTGCAGATGTCTATCGATGCTTTAAGCATGTTACTCTCTGTAGCACTTTTAATATACTCCCGCAAAACCGGCCGATACCAGCAGTGTTATCTTATAACCATTGTCGCTATATTTTTTGGTGTTTTTACTCTTTTGTTTTTAAAGGCGGGCGGCTATAAAGGCGGCCTTCCTTTTTATTTTGTATTTGCGGTGGTCTTTACTATTTTTATGCTGGAAGGCAAAAAAGCACTTGTTATAGCCAGTACCGAGCTTATCTATTATACCGCACTTTGCCTGTATGCGTACTACAATCCCACAAAAATACAACATTACGCCACCGAAAATACAATGCTGGTATATATAATTGTAGGTTTTACAGCCGTAAGCATTGTTTTGGGTATAACCATGTATATGCATTTAAAGCTGTATGCCGACCAGCAAAGAGAGCTTGAAGAGAAAAACGCTGCCCTAAACGCCATAAACAGGCTGAAAACCGAATTTTTGGCAGATATTGCGCACGAACTAAAAACCCCATTATCTGTTATGAGCGGCTATGCGCAGGACGGGCAAAAAGCGCTTTACAACCACCCCGAACTGCAGGATGTACAGCACGACATACAGGTAATTAACCTAGAAGCAGAGCGCCTTGCAATACTGGTTAATCAGGTTTTGGACGTATCCAAAATTGAAGAAGGGCAGCTGCCTTTTACCATGCAGGCAAATTGCCTTACCGAAATTGTGCAAAAAACTCTTAATATGTACGCGCCAATGCTGGCAAAAAACCACAACAAGCTGGAATTTGTTGTGAAAGAGGATATCCCCCTGGTATTGTGTGGCGAAAGCCGGATTATGCAGGTATTGGTAAATTTGCTAAGCAACGCAACAAACCATACAAAAGACGGCACCATTGTTTTAACAATAAAAACCGCTGATAATGCTGCCAAGATAACCTTGGCAGATACCGGCACCGGAATTGCCCCCGAGCAAATGCCCTTTTTGTTTGAGCGCTTTAAAACCGCCGCACGCAAACAAAAAGCCGGCGGCGGCAGAAACACCGGCACCGGCCTTGGTTTATTTATTTGCAAGCACATTGTTACCGCCCATAACGGCCTTATTGAGATAGAAAGCCAGCCCGGCAAAGGTACCAGCGTAAACTTTACCATTCCTCTACATAGCGCACCTTAAAAAGCGCATAGGCCCCTGTTTTTGCAGACCGAAGCTCGAAAGGGCTGTTATCGTTTAGTCTAAGCTTTTTTTTAAGGTTAGAAATATGCACATAGACCGTAGAAAGATTTGCACCGCTTGCCTTTGCGCACCAGATGGTTTCGTAAAGCTCTGCCGCCGTAAACATACGCCCCATGTTGCTGGCCAAGCAGGCCAGCAGGTGCAGTTCTTTTTGAGAAAGCGATATTTCCTCATCAAAAAGGGTAACCCTGCCCGATAACAGGTCTAGCGTTAGAGGCGGCATTTCTATGCGTCCCGCATTTACAAAGCCGTACCTGCGCAGCTGCGCCATAATGCGGGCAAACAATACCTCTAGGCTATATGGCTTGGTAATGTAGTCATCTGCCCCGCGGGTAAGGCCGCATACAATATTCTCGTCTTTATCCATGCAGGTTAAGTACAATACAGGCACCGAGCTAAACTCCCGTATTTCTGTGCAAAAATCGTATCCAGAGCCATCGGGCATCAATACATCCAGCACAATCAGGTCGGGCGGGTGCTCCCATATAAGGGTTCGTGCCTCTTTTAGGGTGGCGGCCGTCATTACTTCATACCCTTGCAGCATAAGGTGTTTTTTATTTAAAAAAAGAACATCCTCATCATCTTCTACCAGTAAAATTTGGGCTTTTCGCATCTCATTCCCCCATTTGGTATGATTTTATCATTTCCCTTTTATAACCGCAAATGTAAATTATATTTATAAAAAAAGAATTGTTGAACAACCTTAATTATTCTTAAGGTGTGACAACAGGTCTTTTTTTTGTATCTATAATAAAGACTGATTTTTATTTATATAACCGTTTATATAAATATTTTGTTGCATTGCCGTTTTAAAACGTATTGGGGTTTGTAATTTAAGGAGGAAATTTATGCACCATATCAAAAAAAGTTCTATACTTCTGGCTTTTGTAATGATTTTTGTTATGTTAACCGCCTGCGGAGATGACGCATCTTCTGGTGGCGATCTTTCTATCGTTGGCACCTCTTCAAATATTTCTGTTACGGTGCACAATTTAACCGATTACAACTTTAACCAGTTGTTTGTAAGCCCCACCGCCGCCAACAAATGGGGCGAAGACCACTTGGGCAGCACTAATATACTAAAGAAAAATGGCGACTTTGCCATTACTTTACCCGCATACGATTACAACAGCTATGATGTAAGGATTATAGACGAGGATGACGACGAATACCTTTTCTCTCGGGTTACATTGCTGGATGGCGCTGAATTGGCAATTACCTTTGGTGAGGATGGTTTGGTTGCAACCAGCATACTGCCCGACGGCAGCGAAGAATCGGTAATTGGTGCCTTAAATGGTGGTTCTAACGATACTGGTGGAACCAGCGCAGACGGTGCAACCGATTATCAGGGTGCCGACAGAAACGGCAATGATTCTGCCGGGAGATTCTCGTTTGACGTGTACAATAACTCCGATTTTGATATTTATGCCATTTACATGGGTGTGCGTGATGCAAGTTCTGATCAAGACCTTGACATTCTCCCCTCCATCCTGCCGGGCAACAACAGCTCTACTGTCTCCGGCCAGGCATCACAAGGCGATTGGATGAATACCGAATGGACCCTGTACATCGTTGACGTAGACGGCGACAGCAGTGCATCTTACGATATTTTCAACCCCTGGCTTCTCTCGGCTGTAAATGTAAGCTGGGATTCTGCCAACGGCGGCTATGTATGTGAGTTTATCTATTAAATCTTTATCCATTATTATTTGATACAAATTAAAATCAGGCATTGCTATATGCAATGCCTGATTTTTTATACTTATCTATTTGCTATTTACATAAATTAATACATGCCCCTGTTTTAAACCTGTTTGATACAGATTGAAAACAGCAAAGAGTCTTTGTAACCAGATGAATAAATATTTACCTAAAGTTTATCGGCACATATGTGGCACACTTTTTATCCACTGTGTTGATAGAGAGGCGGGCAAAGTCTTGCAAGCCATCTTTTAATGGCAATGGATACATTGCATCCCCCATTAAGGGACGTGCATAATCAATAAAATCATCCGTTACATCAAACCCGTCCGGTGTAATCCATTCCGGCGGCAAAAAGCGCTCGGAATTTGCAATTACCTCCAGCGGCTTTTTATCGTAGTACACTTTATACTGCGGTGCGCTATAATCCCTTAGTATAGTTGCCATATAGCCGCTCTGCCCTTCTAGGGCTGTTTTTACCGCGTAGGCTGCTACGTCATAGGCCTCTTGCACATCAACTGTAGAGCGAAAAACAGAGGTACTGCGCTGCAAAACGCCGGGCAACTGCCCTGTTGCGGTGCCACGTGCATTAAAACCTTTTTTATTAAAGTAATTTATTACCAGCTGCACAGCCGATTGGCTGCTGGCGCCATACTCTATATGGCCAAACCCATCGTGGTTTGCCCCTATATCCCCTGCGTCAAATCCCTCATTTACCACAACAATGCAGCGGCCATGCTGTTTTAAACGGGTATTTACCTCTTCTGCAAGGGTCTGTATTGTGTGGGCTGTTTCTGCAAGGCACAGCAGCAGGGGCGTTTCTCTTTTAGGGTCTGCTAAACGGGCCGCCGCAGTAATAAAACCGGAGCGCCTACCCATGGCCTGTACCACCGAGATTGGCTCGCTTACACACATGCCGCGGTTTTCTTCCTCAATATCCTTCATCATCATGGCCCAGTAACGGCATACACTGCCATAGCCGGGGGTATGGTCAATAAGGGTACGGGCTTCATCGCCCAAATCATTGTCTATTGTTTTGGGCACGCCGCCCACTATCAGTTCTACCCCTTCAGCCTTTGCCAATTGTTCTACCTTGTGTGCTGTGTCCATAGAGTCGTTGCCGCCAATATAAAAGAAATACCCAATATTATGCGCTTTTATTACATCTACAATGCGCTGGTAATCCTCTTGTGCATTGGCTTGCAGCTTGTAACGGCAGGTGCCTATGGCCCCAGAAGCAGGCGTATGGCGAAGCTTTTGAAGTTCTTGCGGGTTTTGTGCAGACAAATTTACTAAATCCTCCTGCAAAACGCCCTCAATACCATGCAACGCGCCATACACAGTGTCAATTGCATCATAGTTTTCACATCTTTCTACAACACCCAAAAGCGAAGCATTGATAACAGGAGACGGGCCGCCTCCAAGTGCAACCAGAGCATTTTTTCGGTTCATGCGGGTTCCTCCATGGTTTAATTTATTCCTTACAAAGTATACATTTTTACAAGTAAAAACGCAAAGCAAGGCAGTGTTTATTTGGCATTTGGATCTGCTCTAGTTTTTCACTTTATTTATCCCTTAACCAAACAGCTTTTTTGCAATCTCCTCTTATTTGCACAAAAATAAACCCCTGCCGCCTTTAACAAGGCAACAGGGGTTTATACAATGTTACTTAAATATAGCTGATGTTCATATCAACGTTTGTGCCAATGCCCGCCACAGAACCTGTAGAAGTATACTGCCAAAGGTCGTAACGGCTGGCAAAGTTGGTTTGTAGACCGTTGGTGGTATAATGCGCCACCCAAATGCGGTACTTAGAAATGCTGCTGTAAATAAGCTGGTTGTTAAACCAAGACTTGCTGGCATACACGCAGGGTGTATAACCCGCATTGCGAATGGTTTCGCAAAATGCAATTGCCACATTGGTACGCTGCGTTGCAGAGAGGCCATTGGCACGTCCACCTGCCTGATACTCGGTATCAAAAGCAATGGGGTAAGACACACCATAGCTGCGCGCCAAAGAGATAACCATGCTGGCCTCTTCTACCGCTTCTTCTGCGGTAATGGCCTGACTAAAGAAATACAGCCCCACTTTAACACCGGCGGCATTGGCTCCCTGAATGTTTTTGCGGAAATAGGCATCCTCTACAAGCTTACCGGTGCTATAACCACGGTAGCCTACACGGATAAAGGCAAACTCTATACCGCTGGCCTTTACTGCTTTCCAGTCTATATTGCCCTGCCAGGAAGAAACATCTATACCAACAGTGCCACCACGTACCCCAGAAGAACTAAAGAAATAGTTTACACCCTGAATAACCTGCTGGCCTGTTACGTAGTTGCCGTTTTTATCGTAAAAATACACTTTGCCGTCAATGGTTTGCCAGCCGGTGTACTTTACTTTTGTTACTGTTACATCCTCGGTTGTTTTAACCTCGCTTAGGCTAAGGTTAAACGATGCAATCGGTTTACCGTTTGCATCCAGCACGCTAACAGGAACCTTTTGTGTTTCAGGCGGGGTACTGCTGGCGGAAGAACTGGAAGAAGAATCCGACGGGGTACTTGGCTCGGAGGGTTGGCTTGGGGTAGAAGGATCTGTGGTAGAGCTGCTTCCACTTTCTGTGCCAGAAGATTCTGGTGTTGGGTCAGTTAAAAGAAGAATCCCTTTGTTTAAACCCATGCTTAAACCTACCCCGGCAGTTTGGGCAGTAGCTACTACTTCCAGCTTGTAGGCAGATTGCAAATAACCGTTTGCATCATTTACCGGGTACAGCCCACTAGAGCCGCCAGATGCAAGAGCTATGGTTCCATCCGATGCCAAATTGGGTTTGTATTTTATAACTTCTTTTTTCTCCACGGTTTTTACATCTGTTTTAGAAGAATCCACATATTCAACCGTGTTGGAGGGAGTTGCCGGAGCCGGTGTTGCCGATCCATAACTTGCATCATCTTCGGCGGCATTTACCTTTTTGGCATCTACTATTTTTTTATTAATATCCTTAATTTCTTTGTACTCTACCTTTGCAGTTACCTCGCAGGTAACCGGCTCCGGCATCGAAAATCCTTCGGCCGCCGCAATAGCAATGGTGTATGTGCTGGGGTCTACACTCTCCAAGTACAGTATCCCATCCAGCTTTTCGGTGGTATACTCGGCAGATCTGCCGTTGCTGTCTGTAATTGTAAGAGCAAAGGGAACTCCCGCAATGGGCTGCCCTGCTTCATCTTGTACCTGTACTTCAAGGTCTCCGTCTACCGAAGCTGCATGCAATGTAACGGGGACAATTACTATAGGCTGTGACGAAGAAGATGCAATGGGAGTAGCACTTTGCGAAATTACAGCCGGCAAAGAAGAAGACGGCCCTGTATCGCGTGCCGCACCAAGCCCCAACACTGTAGCGCCTGTAAGGCAGGCCACCAAAAAGAATGCCATAGTACTAAAAAGCACCTTTTTACGCATAGAGCTTTTTTTAGCTGCCTTTTGAATGGTTTGCGGAGATTTATAAACGGTTGTCCCCTCTTTTACCAAGGCCGCTGTCTCTTTCTTCAAAGGTTCCTTTTTCATCAATGATACCTCTCTGATTTTTTGCAAAGATTATGTTGCAATATAAATGTTTACAATATTTACAGTTACTAA
>JBKEAM010000118.1:0-32759 GCA_047972265.1 Oscillospiraceae bacterium
GCCTTTATAAAATGTTTATTCTACCAAAGTAATGGGAATGTAGTTTGGTATTCCTGCCCAAAAATCTGCTTTGGTTATAAGGGCAGGGATGTAGAGCGTACCTGTATCGGTGTGCTCGGAAGTATATTGAACAAGATAATACTCACCAAATATTGCTAAGGGGAAAACCGTTGTTGTATAAGAATAACCGTCAGAAGAAGTCACTATAGAAAATAGTGCTTCATTAGCTTCTCCTGTTGATAAATCAATCCATCGTGGCTTGTCTATTTCGGGCAGTTCGTTAAATTGATCCATAGTAAAAACAAGCGTAGCAACATATGCGTGATTGTCAAAAAAATCGTTTCCCCATTTATAGCGGCCTTCATCCGTAAAAAACAGAGTAGGTTCCATGGTAGAAAGGTTTAATTGGTAAACATCTGGTTGTGCTCCATCGAAAGCACTAGAAGCTAGAAAATAAATCATGTCATTTTCTACCGGGCTTATTGTAAAACCATTTGAATCAACTTTACGCCACAGTTGTTTAGCAATCCCGGTTTTTGGCTGTACGGCATATAATTGGTATGCGTGTTCAACGTCTTGAAAATTATCAGAGGTTATGGGAGTCTCAATCCGTGTTCCAAATATTATTTGGTTATCAAACACACCATGAATTTGTTCGTTGGCATAATATTCTTTTGGTTCAAATACATAAACGTCCGAAAGTTCTGCGGTAGAAAGATTTAGACGAAAAATTGCGCATTTTTCGCTTTCATAAACATTAGAACCCTCTGGGGTTGCCTCTTTCGATAATATTTTATAAATGCCATACAGATATTCATCATCGGTTAAAAAGCAAGATTCCAATTCTTTATCCTCAAAAGAGTAAAATAAAGAGCGGCCTGTAGCGGCATAATCCATTTTGTATATGGTATCGGGTGTTTTAACATTGTACGAGGGAGAATCACCCTCGCTTTCTATATAGTTGTAGGCACCATGCTGAATTAGCAATAGTTCATTCCCTGCTTCTACAATATTATAGGAGTTGTTTGGCAGCCATGCGCTACAGGCAGAACCATCATGTTTGCACCCGACAACATTGCACAAAACGTATTTTTGTCGGGTGGCGTAATTGGTATACCAAAGCAGAGAGTGTTCGAGTGCCGGGTCTTCATTGTAATAAGGCTGTATCTGATAATATCCTTGGTTGGTAGCAGCGTTGGTGTAAGCGGAGCGGCTCCCGGGGATTGGAAGAGCCCACCAATCATTTCCAAAGCCAAGTACGCGCAGTGTGCCATTGGGGTAAAGAGGCTGGGGTACTTCGTCAATATTTGTGCTGCTGGCTGGGGTACTTTGCGGCAGGCTGCTTGTACTTGTAAAACAGCCCGTAAATAAAAAAAAACAAAACTAGACATAAAAACAAGCAGGTTACTTTTGTACGCATATACTCACCTCAAATTAGTATTTAGATTTGCAGATAGGTAGCATAATCAAATCTTATAAATAATACGTTTTGGGGTTAAAACAGGCTTCAATACAGGGCGCTTGTGTGCTTGATGGCGCATGCCGCTTAAATATAAAACAACATTGGTTAAAAAACAGTTACTAAATTTTAAAATTATATTGCTATATAACATAATATCATAAAAGTGTTTCTGTCTTGTTTCAAAAAAACAGGCTCCTGCTTGCTGGCGAATGCACCAGAACAAACAAGAACCTGTTTTTTCTAAAAAAGTCTTTTGATAAGTTTAGGACAATTCAAACTGGCCTGTATACAATTGATAATAGCGGCCCTTTTGGGAAACCAGTTCGTCGTGGCTGCCACGTTCTATAATTTCGCCCTGTTCTAATACCATAATAGCGTTGGCACCACGCACGGTAGACAAACGGTGGGCAATTACAAATACGGTGCGGCCCTGCATCAAATGGTCCATGCCTTCGCCTACAAGCTGCTCGGTATAGGTATCTATATTACTGGTGGCCTCGTCTAAAATAAGCACAGGCGGGGTAGAGATAGCCGCCCTGGCAATGCTAAGTAATTGGCGCTGCCCGGCAGAAAGGTTGCTGCCATCTCCGCTTAACATGGTATTGTACCCCTTGGGCAAACGGCGTATAAAAGAATCGGCATTGGCCAGTTTTGCGGCTTCTACCACTTGCTCATCGGTTGCGTTTAGCCGCCCATACCGGATATTATCGGCAATGGTGCCTGTAAACAGGTGGGTATCCTGTAATACTACCGAAAGTGAGTGCCGTAAATCATCTTTTTTAATATCTTTAATATCAATTCCGTCGTAGGTAATGGTGCCGGAGTCAAGCTCGTAAAAACGATTAATCAGGTTGGTAATGGTGGTTTTGCCTGCACCGGTAGAGCCAACAAATGCCAGTTTTTCTCCGGGGCGGGCAAATAAACTAATATCCTTTAATATGGTGTGCTTTGGTACATAGCTAAATACCACATCATAAAAGCGCGCGTCTCCGCGCAGCGGCACATAGGTGCTGGTTTGCCCCTCGGGTACCCGCCAGGCCCAGCGGGTATCTCCTGTGTAGTCGGGGGTTTCGTCGGCACGTACCAATGTTACGGTGCCGTTGTCAATTTCGGGTTTTTGCTGCAACACCTCGTTAATGTGCTCAAACCCGGCAAGGGCAGCCAGCAAAATGTTTACCTGCTGAGAAAACTGGTTCATAGGCATTGCGCCCTGCCGTACAAACACAAGGTAAGAGGCAAGGCTACCAAGATCCAACTGGCCCGAAATGGCAAACAAAGCGCCCAGTAAAGCCGCTATAGCATAGTTGAGGTACGAAATGCTTACCACAACCGGTATGGTAATGCCGGAGTAGGTAAGTGCCCCGGCACCTGCCTTTTTTAAGGCTTCGTTTCGTTTATCAAATCCTTCTAGGCTTTCTTTTTCGTGGTTAAATATTTTAACAACCTTTTGCCCTTCTACCATTTCTTCTACAAAGCTGTTTACCTCGGCCAGGTGCTTTTGCTGTTGAGAAAAATAGCCGTGGCTTTTGCGCCCTGCAAAGCGCACAAACAAAAACATAAGCGCATAAGATACCAGTACCACCAAAGAGAGCGTGGCGTTTAGCGCAAACAGCATTATAAAGGTGCCCACAACGGTTACTGCGCTTTGTATCAGCACAGCAAAGCTGTTGTTCAGCGCATCTACAAGGGTATCAATGTCGTTGGTAAATCGGCTCATTAAATTGCCATGTGTATGTCCGTCAAAATAGCGCAAGGGCAGAGTTTGCAGATGGGTAAAGAGGGAAGAGCGTATTTCGCTAATGATTTTTTGCGCCACGCGTACCATTAACTGCTGGTAAACATAGGTGGCAAGTGCACCGGCTACATATATGCCCCCCAGCAGCAATACCATGCGCAGCAAACCGCCAAGATCTCCGGGTAAAATGTAGTTGTTAATAATAGGCTTTAGCATATAGGTGCCAATAACCCCGGCCAGCGCACTTATAATAGATAGTATCGCAATAAAAGAGAGAACGGCTGTGTGTGGCTTTATATAAGCGCCCATGCTGTGTGCCGTATTGCGTAAATTTTTTGGTTTTGCACGTGCCATTATGCCAACGCCCCTTTCTTTTGTGCGTTAAATATCTCTTGGTAAATATTGTTGTTTTGTAGCAATTGGTCGTGGGTGCCAACAGCGTTAACCTGCCCATCATCCAGTATTACAATCTGGTCGGCGTGCTCTACCGAAGAGATTCGCTGTGCAATAATAATTTTTGTGGTATGGGGCAGAGCAGCAGCAAGCCCTTCGCGTATATGGGCTTCTGTGGCGGTGTCTACCGCACTGGTCGAATCATCAAAAATAAGTACCTTTGGTAGTTTAAGCAGGGCGCGCGCAATGCACAGTCGTTGTTTTTGCCCGCCAGATACGTTGTTGCCGCCCTGTCCCAGCTCGGTATCGTAGCCGTTTGGCAGCTTTTGTATAAATTCATCGGCCGCGGCTACATGGCAGTCCCACTCAATATCATCCTGTGTTGCGCCGGGGTTGCCCCACATCAGGTTTTCTTTTACGGTGCCTGTAAACAGGGTGTTTTTTTGCAGCACCATACCAATTGCGTCCCTAAGGTGGGCTACAGGGTACTCTTTTATATCCCGTCCATCAATTAAAAGGCTGCCAGAGGTAATGTCGTATAAGCGGGGGATTAACTGTACCAAAGAGGACTTTGCAGAGCCCGTGCCCCCTATAATACCCACCGTTTGGCCCGGCTGGATGTTTAAGTTGATATCACTTAGCACATATTCGGCTGCATCAACAGAATATTTGAAATATACATGAGAAAACTCTATGCTGCCATTTTTAACGCTGGCGGGTACAGAGGTGTCCTCATCCTCAATGTCTATTTTTTCATCCATTACCTCTAAAATACGCAGGCCGGAGGCAATAGAGCGAGTAAGCAGCAAAAATACGGCAGATATCATCATTAAAGAGTTAAGGATAAGCATTACATAGCTTAAAAAGCCGGTAAGTTCGCCTACTTTAAGCCCACCTACATATACAAGGTTGCCGCCAAACCACAACAACCCAATAATGGTGGCGTACATTACAGCCTGAAAGACCGGTGCGTTTAATACCGCGGTAGAAAAGGCGGTTTGTGAAGTATCCTGTAAGCTTTTGTTTACTTCTTCAAACTTTTCGCACTCGTAATCTTTACGCACATAGGCTTTTACCACCCGTATGGCAATCAGGTTTTCTTGCACAATGGCATTTACACGATCTATCGCACGTTGCAATTTGCCATACATAGGGCGCAGGCGGTTTGCAATAAAAAACAGCGCAATGGCTAAAATTGGCAGAGCCACCACAAAAACAAGTGCCAGTTGTGCATTAATGCGTAGGGCCAGTACCAATCCCATTATCATCATGGCTACGCCGCGCAGCAGGGGACGCATGCCGCCGCTTAGGGCGTTTTGCAGCACGGTAACATCGCTGGTTAAACGTGTTACAAGAGACGAGTTTTGGAAGTGGTCCATATTCGAAAAAGAAAACGCCTGTACCTTTTTAAACTCGGCACGGCGTAGCTCGGCGCCAAATCCTTGGCTGGCAATTGCGGCAAGGCGGGCATACACAACCCCCAGCGCCAATGAGATAAGGGCGCAAGC
This sequence comes from Oscillospiraceae bacterium, assembly GCA_047972265.1. Lineage (GTDB taxonomy): Bacteria > Bacillota > Clostridia > Oscillospirales > Ruminococcaceae > JAAYCI01. Next base: position 5,099 of record JBKEAM010000118.1, read on the forward strand.
CACCATGGCTATGCTGCGCACCATTACGTACTGTACGTCTTTGTTGGCAACGCCTACGTCTACAAGATCTGCCATTAACATGGGGATAACAAGTTCAAACAGGCATTCTGTCAGCACACATACAATAGAACCGATTAAGGGTGCGCGGTATTTTTTTGTATAAGTAAAATATCGCTTTATCATTGTATATCAACAATCCTTTGCTGTGTATTTGTGTTGGCGCTTACTCCGGCAAGTGCTTGCCGGTAAGGTTGTGGTACATGCGGTGCAAGTAGGTATGAAACAGCTTTGCTTCTTCCTCTGTAAAGCCATCCAGCGCCTGCCCGCTTACCTCTGCACAAATGGCATCCCAGCCCTGTATGGCCAATTTGCCCTTTTGTGTAATAACAATAGAGGTGGCCCGGCGGTTTCCCTCTATATCGCGCCGTTCTATCAGGCCGTTTTGCTCCATGTTATTAAGCAGGCGAGAAACGGTGCCGGTGGCAATGTCGCAGTTATCGGCAATGTCCTTTTGTATTGCGCTGCTGTGGCCCACAAGGTAGTGTAAAATTTTGGGTTGCCCCGGCGAAAGTCCAACTTCGGCCATGCGGGGGCGCAGCGCGTTTTTTTGTGCGTGATAGGTGCGTATAATATCATAATGCAGCGGCACAGGCACCATCCTTTCTTAATTGTTGTCATAACAACTATTGCAACGACAACATATTAGTACAAGAGCCGCCCAATGTCAAGAAAACAGGACGTATTTTGTTAAAAAAATGTAAAATCCACAATTTGCAATGCATGTCGGTGTGTGCTTTAATTATAAAATAAGAAGAGGTGCATACATGAAAAAAAACAGCCGCTTGCTTATATGGGTAAAAACATTTATAGATAGGTTTATTGATACCCGTGTAACCAGCAATTCGGTCATTATTGCATATTATTTACTGCTTTCGTTGTTTCCGCTTGCGGTGGCGGTGGGTAACATTCTGCCGTGGTTTCAAATTTCGCCGCAGGCAGTGTTGCCATATCTGCACACCATAGTGCCCGAAAGCATACAAAGCACCCTAGACCCTATTATTACCAACTTGCTTACCACCAGCAGCGGCAGCCTTATCTCTTTGGGTGCTGTGGGCTTATTGTGGTCTGCCAGCAGGGGTATACGTTATTTGCAAATAGGCATTAACAGTGCCTATGGGGTAGAGGGCAAGGGCAACACCATTATTAAAAGAGGGCTTTCTTTTTTTGTGGTGCTGCTTATTTTGCTGTTGCTTATTGGTTTTATTTTGTTGTTTAGCATTGGGCAGGTAATTGTAGACGCATTAGTTGTATGGTTCCCCTGGCTTTTAACCATAAATACATATGTTGAAAATTTTAAATGGCCAACCACCTTGCTGGTGCTGTTTGTAATGCTGTTAGTGCTGTACCGTGTAATGCCCGATGTAAAACTTAAAATGCGCAATGTGTGGCCGGGGGCCTTGTTTTCTAGCTTAGGGCTTATGGCCCTTACACAGTTGTTTACCCTATATGTACGTTATGCCTCTATTAGGTGGGACAATACCTACGGTGCACTGGGTGCCTTTTTTGTATTGATGTTTTGGCTTAACTTTTCGTGTATACTGTTGCTTGTAGGGGCAGTTTTAAACGCAACCCTGTACGAGGTACGCTATGGCATTGCAGTGCCGCGTACCGGAATAATAGATAAACGCATACGTTCTACCCTTACAGAAAAAATACGCGAAAGAAGAAAAAAGCAGCAAGAAGCGGCTGCCAACGGAACAGGGAAAAAGAAAAAAGACAAATTTTTACGCTTGGCAGAAGAGATTTTACAACAGGAAGAGGAAGAACTGGCAGAAAGCTCTTTGGAAGAAGAGGTGGAACGGGAGAATGAGACAGAATAAAAGTGTATCTCGTGGGCGTTTTGTTGTGTTTCAACTGTTGACAAATGCATGTTCCTTTAGTATAGTAAACAACACATCGGACAATGGCGTTCGCGGTGGCATGGCTTTGCCTTGCTTCTGCGGGCGCTGTTTTTTGTTTGCCCGTACGTTATATTGGGGAGGAAAAAGAAGATGAATTACAGCGGGGTACCGCAAAAGCAGGGGCTTTACGATCCTAAGTTTGAACATGATGCCTGTGGAATAGGCATGCTTGTAAACATAAAGGGCAACAAAAGCCACAGTGTGGTGGTAAATGCTATCGAAATTTTAAACAGCCTTACCCACAGGGGGGGCGTAGGCAGCGACCCAGACTCTGGCGACGGAGCGGGTATTTTGCTGCAAATTCCACACGCATTTATGCAGCGTGTGGCGGCAAGCAACGGCATTGAGCTGCCTGGTGAGGGAGAGTACGGTGTGGCAATGATGTTTGCCTCGCCCGATGCCGAGCACTGCGAAAAAACCGTAAACGAGTTTTGTGCAATTGCACAAAAAGAAGGGCTGCCTGTTTTGGGTATACGCCGGGTGCCCACCTATCTTGGCGCCGTTGGAAAAACTGCCGCTTCGGTTTGCCCTGGTATTCGGCAGGTATTTATCGGCCGACCCGATGGGGTAGACGCCGATACGTTTGAGCGCAAACTATATATCTTATCTAAACTGGCACATGTTGCCATACGCGCGCGCAGGCATGATCCGGATAAGTATTTTTATCTTTCCAGCCTTTCCAGCCGCACCATTGTATATAAAGGTATGCTTTTGCCCCGCCAGTTGGCTGGCTTCTTTCTCGATTTGCAGGATGAAGAGCTGGCAAGCGCCATTGCTCTGGTACACTCGCGCTTTTCTACCAACACTTTTCCCAGTTGGGAACGCGCCCACCCAATGAACCATATCATCCATAACGGAGAGATCAACACCATCCGCGGCAACGTAAACTGGGTAAAAGCGCGAGAAGCCATGCTGCGCAGCGATGCCTTTGGGGATGAACTGAGCAAGGTAATGCCGGTTATCAACGAAGAGGGCAGCGACTCTGCCATGCTGGACGACTTTTTAAACCTTTTGGTGCACAGCGGCTACTCTTTTCCCGAGGCCATGATGATGGCCATTCCCGAGCCGTGGGAGCAAAACCCCGCAATGGACGAAAAACTGCGCGCCTTTTACGAATATAACAGTTGCCTGCTAGAGCCGTGGGATGGTCCCGCCGCCATTGCCTTTACCGATGGTGTGCTTGCAGGTGCTACGCTAGACCGTAACGGCCTGCGCCCCGCACGCTATTATGTAACCAAAGACGATACACTGGTGCTTGCCAGTGAGGTAGGCGTTCTGCCAGTAGATGAATCCAACATTGTAAAAAAAGAACGCCTGCGCCCAGGCCGTATGCTGCTGATAGATACCGCCGCAGGCCGTATTGTAGAAGATAAAGAGATAAAAGGCGAGGTGGCTGCCCGCCGCCCCTATGCCGAGTGGCTGAAGCAGGGACTTTTGCATCTCGAAAATCTCCCCGAATCAGAGGGGGCAGGGCACACCTGGCACGATATTATAGAATCTAAACGGCAGCGCAATTTGGCAGAACCCTACGAGCAGGCCCTGCTAAAAGATTTTATTGGTTTAGAACTGCTGATGGCCAATAAAGAAAATGCAGAACTACAAGAGATGCCCCTTGTGCAGCAGCAAAAACTGTTTGGCTATAGCTTTGAGGACATGAACCTTACCTTAAAAGGAATGGTAGAAACAGGTGACGACCCGGTATCTTCTATGGGTACAGATACGCCCCTTGCAGTACTTAGCAATAAGCCGCAGCTTTTGTATAACTATTTTAAGCAATTGTTTGCGCAGGTAACAAACCCTCCCATAGATGCCATCCGCGAAAAAATTGTTACCTCCAGCACCATCCAGCTTGGCAGTGAGGGTAACCTGCTAATGCCCGGCCCGGACGGATGCCGTATGGTACACCACTCTACGCCTGTGCTTTCTTTACAAGAGATGCAAAAGGTGCGTACCCTGCAGCAAGAAGGCCAGCGCAGTGTAACCTTATCTATCCTGTACAACAGCCGAGAGAAACGCGGCCTTAAAAAAGCACTGGATGACCTGTTTTTTGCTGCTGAAATTGCAATGGCAAGCGGGTATAACACGCTGGTGTTGTCTGATAAAGGCGCAAGCGAATTTAAAATTCCAATCCCGGCGCTGCTTGCGGTAAGCGGCCTGCACCATCATCTTATCCGCGCGGGCACCCGCACAAGGGTAAGTATAGTGATAGAAACAGGCGAAGCGCGCGAAGTGCACCACATGGCGCTGCTGGTTGGTTATGGCGCCAATGCCATTTGCCCCTACCTTGCATACCAAACATTGGCAGATATGGCAAACGGCCCTCTGCTTACAATAGACGCCGCCACAGCGCAGCAAAAATACCAATCAACGCTTACCAAAAGCATTGTAAAGGTTATGTCCAAAATGGGCATTTCTACGGTGCGCAGCTACCACGGCGCGCAAATTTTTGAGGCGTTGGGCGTTGGCACAGATGTGATCGAAAATTATTTTACGGGCACTACCTCCCGCATTGGCGGCATTACACTTAAAGAAATTGAGGAAGAAAGCCGGGCGCGCCATTCTGCCGCGTTTGACCCTATTTTTAAAAATGCCCCGCTGGACCCCGGTGGAGATTACAAGTGGCGTAAAGAGGGAGAATACCACCTCTTTAACCCCGAAAATATTTTTTATCTTCAGCAAAGCTGCCGCACCGGCAATTATGATATGTTTAAAAAGTATTCGGCGGCGGTAAACCAGCGTTCTACCCAGCTTAAAAATATTCGCGGTCTGCTGTCTGTGTTGGACGCAGATAAACCCATCCCCATGGATACGGTAGAATCGGTAGAAAGCATTGTAAAACGCTTTAAAACCGGCGCAATGAGTTATGGTTCTATCAGCCGCGAAGCGCACGAGTGCATGGCCATTGCCATGAACCGGCTTGGCGCAAAAAGCAATACGGGCGAGGGCGGCGAAATTCCGGACAGGTTTGTACCGGACGAAAACGGAGACTCCCGCAACAGCGCCATTAAGCAGGTGGCAAGCGGGCGCTTTGGCGTAACCGTGCACTACCTTAATAATGCGGTAGAAATTCAAATTAAAATGGCACAGGGTGCAAAACCGGGCGAAGGCGGGCATCTACCGGGCAAAAAGGTATATCCATGGATTGCCGAAAGCCGTTACTCTACCCCTGGGGTAGAGCTGATAAGCCCGCCGCCTCATCACGATATTTATTCTATCGAAGATCTTGCCCAGCTTATCAACGACCTTAAAAACGCAAACCCCAACGCACGTATCAGTGTAAAACTGGTAAGCGAAGCAGGTGTTGGCACCATTGCGGTGGGCGTTGCAAAAGGCCTTGCGGATGTAATTGTGGTAAGCGGGTACGATGGCGGTACAGGTGCCGCGCCCCGCACCAGCATACGCCATGCAGGCCTGCCGTGGGAGCTTGGCATTGCCGAAGTGCATCAGGCGCTATTAATGAACAACCTGCGCAATCGCGTGGTGCTAGAAACCGACGGCAAGCTGCTTACCGGCCGCGATATTGTTATTGCGGCTCTGCTTGGGGCGGAAGAATTTGCCTTTGCCACTGCGCCCCTAATTGTATTGGGCTGCGATATGATGCGTGTGTGCAATTTAGACACCTGCCCTGTAGGCATTGCTACTCAAAACCCGCAGCTTAGGGCTAAGTTTATTGGCAAGCCGGAATATATCGAAAACCTGATGCGCTTTTTGGCGCAGGAAGTGCGCGAATGGATGGCGCTTGCCGGAGTACGCCGTTTTCAGGATTTGATTGGCCATGTGGAGCTGCTGCGCGAAAAGCAAAGCCGCATCAACGATAAAGCCAAAACGGTAGACCTCTCCAGCCTTTTGTATCAGCCCACAGCGGTAGACAGTGCCGCAGAGCGGTACTTTACCCATCCGCAAAACCATAACCTAGAAAAAACATTGGATTTAAATACACTGCTGCCGCTTTGCCGCAGTGCTATAGAAAGCGGGCATAAGGTAAACTGCCGCCTGCCCATCCGCAACGAAAACCGTACGGTGGGTGCAATCCTTTCTAGCAATATTGTGCGGCGGTACGGCCCACAGGGCCTTGCCGAAGATACCATACATCTGCACTTTAGCGGGTCTGCCGGGCAAAGCTTTGGCGCGTTTACAACACGGGGCGTAACGCTGGATTTAAGCGGCGATGCAAACGACTATATGGGTAAGGGATTATCTGGCGGCAAAATTATAGTGTCTGTGCCGCAGCAGTCGGGTTACCTGCCCGAAGAAAACGTTATTGTTGGCAACGTGGCATTTTATGGCGCAACCTCGGGCGAAGCGTATATTAACGGTATGGCTGGTGAACGTTTTTGCGTGCGCAACAGCGGCGTAAGCGCTGTTGTAGAGGGCGTGGGAGACCACGGCTGCGAGTATATGACGGGCGGGTGTGTGGCTATTTTGGGCAGCACAGGCCGCAACTTTGCGGCGGGTATGTCTGGCGGTATTGCCTATGTGTACGATCCCGACAATACCTTTGAAAACCGCTGCAATACCGCCATGGTGCTGCTGGAAAAACCAACCAAGGCAGACCAGCAAACCCTTAAAGAGATGGTTAAAAAGCATGTAGAGCATACAGGCAGCCGCAGAGGCAAGGCAATACTGCGCAATTTTGCCCAGCAGACCGAAGACTTTGTTAAGGTTATCCCGCGCGATTATAAGCAGGTACAGCTTGCGCTGGAAGAAGCCCGCACCGCCAAAATTGCGGTGGATGAACAAATGCTGTATGCCTTTAACAAAGTAGTGGGCGCAAAAGCGGCCAAGTAGAAAGGGGAGGGAAAAATGGGTAAACCAACAGGCTTTATGGAAATAGAACGCAAAGAAACCGGGCACCGCCCTGTTGAAGAGCGTATACACGATTTTGAAGAATTTTCCCTGCCGCAGGAGCCAAAAGACCTGCAGTGTCAGGGCGCCCGCTGTATGGATTGCGGGGTTCCGTTTTGCCACGCGGGGTTTGTGGTAGAGGGGCTTTCTATAGGTTGTCCGCTGTTAAACCTTGTGCCGGAAATAAACGATTTTGTGTATAGAAAAGATGTAGAGGCAGCTTACGAGCGGCTTACAATGACACACCCTTTCCCCGAGTTTACGGGGCGAGTGTGTCCGGCGCTTTGCGAGGGCTCCTGCACTTTGGGAGAGCACGAACCTCCCGTAGCCATAAAAGAGATAGAGCGTTTTGTAATTGACGAAATGATGCGCAAGGGCAAGGTGGTGCCGCGTATACCCGCCCAGCGTGTAGGCCGCCGTATTGCGGTGGTGGGCAGCGGCCCCTCTGGCCTTGCCTGTGCCGATTTGCTAAACCAGTACGGCAACGAGGTAACTGTGTTTGAGCGTGCCGACCGTGCGGGCGGTCTTTTAATGTACGGCATCCCCAACATGAAGCTGGATAAAAAACTGGTGGAAAACCGTGTGCGCCTTTTGGAGGCCGAGGGCGTAAGCTTTGTGCTTTCTACCGAAGTGGGCAAAGATTACCCGGTTTTGCGCCTGATAAACGAGTTTGACGCCATTGTGCTTTGCGCCGGCGCAACCTCCGAGCGCACCATACAGGTGCCGGGTAGTGACCTGCCCGGGGTGCATACGGCTATGGAGTTTTTGACAAAAAACACCAAAAGCCTCTTGGATTCTGCCCTTGAAGACGGCAAGTATATTAGTGCCAAAGGCAAAGATGTGCTTGTAATTGGCGGCGGAGACACCGGCACAGACTGTGTGGCAACCTCCATACGCCACGGTGCCAAAAGCGTAACCCAGCTGGAAATTATGCCAAAATTGCCCGACCAGCGCGCCCCGGGCAACCCGTGGCCCTTGTGGCCCAAGGTTGCCAAAACGGATTACGGCCAGCAAGAGGCAATAAAACTGTTTGGGCACGACCCGCGGGAGTACCTTACCACTGTAAAAGAGATAATAAGTGGTAAAAACGGGCAGGTTACAGGCGTGAAAACCGTAAAAGTAGAGTGGACCAACAAAGATGGCCGCATGGTGCCGCTAGAAGTACCGGGCAGCGAGGTAGTGCGCAAAGCCGATTTGGTGGTAACGGCGATGGGCTTTACCGGCCCCGAACGTACCCTGATAGACCAGCTTTCTTTGGCGGTAGACGGGCGCGGAAATGTTAAAACAGATGACAATGGCTACAAAAGCAGCTTGATGACGGTGTTTTCTGCCGGGGATATGCGCCGTGGCCCCAGCTTGGTTGTATGGGCCATTATGGAGGGCATGCGCGCCGCCATGCAGTGCAACGAGTATTTAAACCAGCGCTAATTTGCGTTTTTACAATAAAAACACTGCCGAGTAAAATAAGGCGGCAGTGTTTTTTGTTGCGGCTATTTAATTGCATAACGCTTTTTTTGTGCAAGGGGTATTGCTGTGTGCAACTTTGTATAGTGTTTATTTGCTGGGGGCAGCTGTGCGGTAAAGTGCAATAAAAGCTTTATTATGCGCTTAAGTTAGTGTACAATACAAATTGTTTTGATATGGTGCGCGTAGATAAATATGTGTGAGGAGCAAATATAAGTGTTACAGTTGATAGTAAAAGCAATACTGGGCGGTGCTGTTGTTGGTATTGGCGGCACGGCTTATCTTATGGCAGATAGTAAGTTAATTGGTGCGGTGTGCTTTAGCATTGGCATTGTGGCGGTACTTACTTTTCAGCTTAAATTGTTTACCGGGGTAATCGGCTCCGCAAGAAAAAAAGAAAATCTCAATTGTCTTGTGGTGGCGGCAGGCAACTACATAGGTTCTCTTATTGTGGGTACCATGGCCAGCTTTTTGCCCGGGATAGAGTTTGCCGAAACAGTTGCAACCAAGCTGCATAAGCCTATACCGGTGCTTATTATTGCGTCTATGCTGTGTGGTGTTTTAATGTATGTTTCGGTAGATGGCTTTAAACGCACCGGCAGCTACGTTGTATTGTGATTACCCATTGTGGTATTTATACTGGCAGGGTTTGAGCACTCGGTTGCCAATATGTTTTACTTTTCTTTAGACCGCAGCTTTAACCTGCAACAATTGCTGTATATTTTGCTGGCTATGCTGGGCAACGGCCTTGGCGCCAAATTGTTTGATGCGGGGGTTGTGTACTCGCTAAAACAGCCAGAAGCAAAATAGAGTAAAACTGTAAAACACAACAAAAAGAGAAAGGCCATTTAAAAGGGCCTTTCTCTTTTTTATGTAAACAAATATTACCGGGTTATGGTGTAACCTTGTTTTTGCAACGCATCCAGTGCCGGCAATAGCTTATCTTCTTTTAGCAAAACGTAATCGGTATTATAGGTGGATACGGCAAAAATGCTAATTTTTTGTTTTGCCAAAATACCGCTTATGTCTGCCAGTATACCAATAAGCGCAAAATCTAAAACACCTGCTATTTTAAGAGCGCGCCAGCCGTTTTCGGCCACAATGGTATCTTTGGGCACTTCGTTTGCGGGGCACACAAGAGATATTTCATCGGGGGTAATGCTTAAAAACCAGTGTTGGTTTTGCGGGCTAAGCAGCGGTACGCTTTGCAGTTGGCATACAACAAAAGGGCGGGGCAACAACATTAATTCCATAGTTACACTCCTGTTTACATTGGGGGCAGGTCTAGTTCATCCGGCAGCCAAGCCTGTGTTGATGTAATTTTTTTGGTAAAAATACGGCCCAAATTGGCTTTGTCCTGCGCTTCGTGGTATTTAAACAAAATTTCGTCCGGTCCGGTTCTGCCCAGTATTTCCAGTTTGCCAGTAATGTGAGACATGCAGTATCTAAAGGTTTTGCCAAACCCGCTTTGCATACTGCGCGCATCTTCTACAATTTGTGCACCCCGCAAAAGCGGAATTTGAAACTGATTTTTAACCCCTATAACTGGCCTGCACTGAAATACATAGTAGGGGGTAACACCGTTTGCAACCAAACTCCTAAACAGCCGTGCCAGCACGGCAGGGCCCTCGTTTACGCCGCGCAGCAAAACAGTTTGGTTTTTAAAGGGTATGCCAAGGCCGCGTATGGCCTGTATAGCAGCTTGAGCTTGGGGGGTAATCTCGTTGGGGTGGTTAAACTGGCTTACCATATGCAGTTGCTTTTTGCGCCCAGCCTCTTTTAATATATCCAACAATTCTTCATCTCCGGTAATGCGCATGGGCAGCACCACCGGCACCCGGGTAGCTATGCGTATTGTATCAATATGGGGTATATCTGTAAACAAAGCCAAAATTTCCCGCAGGCGGCGGTTGCTGTTTAGCAGTGCATCGCCTCCGCTTACCAGTATGTTCGAAATTTCGGTATGCTGCAATACATAATTGCGCATCTCGGTAAAATGGCTGGCAACCTCGTCGTCCGAAAGGCCCACGAGCCTTTTGCGAAAGCAATGCCGGCAGTACATGGCGCACTGATTGGTAGAAAGAACCATTACAGTTTCATCATACTTGTGTTGCATGCCCTGTATTACGGTATTTTGCGCTTCGCCGCTGGTGTCTGCCAGGCCGTCTAGCTCTATCTCGGACAAGGAAGGGATAGACATTTTAAAAATAGGGTCGTTTGGCACATTGTCAAAATCGATTAAAGAAAGATAATAGGGTGGAACAGACATGGGGTATTGCTGCAAAATGTCATCCATGCGGTGTTGCTGTTGCGGTGTAAGGGTAATGTAGGGCAGCAAGTCCTGCGCTGTTTGTGCGGTGCGGGTTATTTCCTGTTGCCAATTCATCCAAAAACCTCCATAAAGTAATAGCACAGCGCTGCGCGCCGCCGCTGCGGTGCACAGTAAAACCAGGTTGGTAAACACGAAACATGGGAAAATGATTATAAAAACATGTTAATCTACTAACAATTATAGCATAAATGTCAAAAAGTCGCATTTGGGGGTATTATCAACTGCAAAATTGTTGACGAAAAATGGCCGTTGGGATATAGTAAAGAGTACACAACGCTTTAACAAGGTAGTTGATTAAACTAACCCAAAGGTATGTGTAAGGAGGAAAGAAAAGATGAAGAAATTAACAGCATTTTTTGTTGCAGCAATGTTGTGCATAACAGTTTTGGCAGGTTGTGCATCCGGCGCTTCCAGCACCCCTGCTGCATCTGGCAGCGGCACATCGGCACCTGCTGTATCTGGCGACGCAGAGGCAATACGTATTGGTGTAATACAGTATGTAGGGCACCCCGCTTTAGACAATGCATATAAAGGCTTTGTAGATGGCCTTGCAGAGGCTGGCTACGTAGAAGGCCAAAACCTTACCATAGATTTGCAAAACGCACAGGGCGAAAGCGCTATGGCTCCCACCATTGCAAACACCCTTGCCAACGGCGATTTTGACCTGTATTTGGCCATTGCAACCCCGGCTGCACAGGCCATGGCTACCGCAACCAAAGAAAAACAGGATAAACCTGTGCTGATTACCGCAGTTACCGACCCCGCAGATGCAGGCCTTGTTGCCAGCAACGATGCGCCCGGCGGCAATTTGACCGGTACATCTGACCTTACCCCCGTTAAAGAGCAAATGCAACTGCTTACAAAACTTATGCCCGAGGCAAAAACTGTCGGCCTTTTATATACTTCCAGCGAGGCAAACTCTATTTATCAAATAGAAATGGCTAAAAAAGCAGCCGAAGAACTTGGCCTTGAAACCATAGATTTTACCGTATCCAACTCTAACGAGGTTCAGCAGGTGGTACAGTCTGCGGTTGGCAAGGTAGACGCGCTGTACACCCCTACAGATAATATTATTGCACAAACAATGTCTACGGTTTCCCGTGTTGCAAGCGAGGGCAAACTGCCCATTATTGTTGGCGAAGTAGGCATGGTAAGCCAGGGCGGTCTTGCTTCTTATAGTGTAGACTACTACGAGCTTGGTAAAATTACAGCACAAATGGCTGTGGAAATTTTGAAAGACGGCAAAACACCGGCCGATATGCCCATTCGTTACCAAGAAGATTTTGAGCTGATTATTAACGAAGAGGTTGCCGCACAATTGGGCATTACTATACCCAACGATTTAAAATAGTGTAGCATTGCGGTTATTTTTGTTCACGCGCCTTGTTAGGGTAGGCGCGTGAACTTTTATGTATTTATGCGGGTTTATACCGCGTAAAAAATACAATATATGTTTTTTAAGGCTTTTTTATATAAAATAAACAAGTTTATCGCTTTACAAGCTGGTCGTTTTTTTTTATGATAATGAGTAGCTTTATAAAATAATTGGTTTTAAAATCATTTCGATGGGGGCCTTATTGATGAGTTTTCTTCTTGCCCTGCCCGGGGCTGTGGCACAAGGGTTGATTTATGGCGTTATGACGCTGGGAGCCTACATAGGCTATAAAGTGCTTAACTTTGCAGACCTTTCTATTGATGGTACCTTTGCGCTGGGGGCTTCTGTAAGCATGATACTTACTGTCAACGGTGTAAACCCGTTTTTAACCCTGCCAATAGCCATGCTGGCTGGCATGGGCGGCGGTGTTATTACGGCGCTGCTTACCACAAAAATACGCATACCTGGCCTGCTTTCGGGTATTTTAACCATGCTTAGCTTGTACTCTATCAATCTTATGATTATGGGTAAATCCAATACGCCGGTAGGGGCAAACGCCACTGCCATCGATTTGATAAAAAAACTTCTGCCCATTTCTTCCAACTACCTTACCATTATTTTGGGCGGCGGTTTTTGCGCATTGCTAATTGCAGCCATGTACTGGTTTTTTGGCACTGAGCTTGGCTGCGCTCTGCGTGCTACGGGCAACAACCCGCATATGGCGCGCGCACTGGGTGTAAATACCGATGGAATGCTTATTTTGGGTCTTGCTGTTAGCAACGGCCTGGTGGCGCTAAGCGGCGGCTTATGGAGCCAATACCAAGGCGTGGCAGATGTTGGCATGGGCACAGGTACCATGGTTATCGGCCTTGCGTCTATCATCATTGGCGAGGCGCTGTTCCGCATACTGCGCAAATCGTTTGCACTTAAACTGCTGGCAGCTGTGCTGGGGTCTGTAGTGTACTGGATTGTGGTAACGGTAGTGCTGCAAATGGGCCTTGGCACCAACAACCTAAAGCTGTTTACCGCAGTGGTGGTAGTGATTGCGCTTGCCATACCACAAATTAATGCAGGTGTGCGCGGTGCGGCACAGGCAAAGGGGGAATAAATATGCTGGTATTGCAAAAGGTATGTAAAACATTTAAGCCCGGCTCTATTAACGAAAAACGTGCCCTTGTAGATATAGACCTGCACATTAACCCCGGAGATTTTGTAACTGTTATTGGCGGCAACGGTGCGGGTAAATCAACCCTGCTCAACGTAGTATCCGGTGTGTACCGGTGCGACGCCGGCCGCGTTTTACTGGATGAAAAAGATGTTACCGGTATGCCGGAGCATAAACGTGCCGCGTTTTTGGGGCGGGTATTTCAAGACCCAATGATGGGCACCGCGGCCGATATGATTATTGAAGAAAACCTTGCCCTTGCAAACCGCCGGGGCAGTATGCATACCCTAAAGTGGGAAATTACCCGCGAAGAGCGCGAAACCTATCACGAAAGGCTAAAGGTGTTGGATTTGGGGCTGGAAAATCGCATGCAAACCAAGGTGGGCTTGCTAAGCGGCGGGCAACGCCAGGCGCTAACCCTGCTTATGGCTACCCTTCGTAAGCCTAAAATGCTTTTGCTGGACGAGCACACGGCAGCGCTTGACCCTAAAACCGCCCGCAAGGTGCTGGACCTAACCCAAAGCATAGTAGACGAAAACAAGCTTACTACGCTTATGATTACCCATAATATGAAGGACGCCATCCGCATTGGAAACCGCCTGATTATGATGTACGATGGCCGTGTTATTTATGATGTTTCGGGCGAAGAAAAGCAGGCGCTGCACACCGCAGACTTGATGGCTAAGTTTGAAAGTGTGAGTGGCGGAGAGTTTGCAAACGACCGTATGATGCTTGGCTAAAACACAGTAAAAAGGGAGCCTTTAAAGGCTCCCTTTTTTGTTGTAAATGCGGTTATTTTACAGAGGCGCGTTCTATAAAAGTGGTATCCACGTAAATAATTTCAGGGAATTGACTGTAATCACCCGATATTCTTTTTAGCAAAAGCTGAGCCGCCTGTAGGCCTATTTGCGAAAGGTTTTGTTTAACCACGGTAATAGGGGGGCTGAAGGCAGAAAAAATCTGGTCATCGTCAAACGATATAAGAGAGAGGTCATTGGGTATTTGTATGTTTAGCTCTTGCAACTGCTGTATAGAGGCAATGGTAAGATCGTAGCCCAAAATGTAAATGGCTGTGGGCGGGGAGGATAGGGTAAGCATATTTGTAAAAATAGCCGCCGCATCTGCAGCCTCGTTGGCCGAGGTTTCTATAATTTGGTCTTGTGGGGGTATGCCAAAATCTTTACAGGCGCTGCTAAAACCCCGTACGCGCTCTCTGGTGGTATAGTTGCTGGTCCGCCCAATAACCCCAAGGCGTTTATGCCCGTGTTGTATAAGCAGCTTAGCTGCGGCATAACTGCTGGTATAGTTTGTAGAGGTTACGGCGTCGGACAATACATCCAAAACAATCTGGTCTGCAAAAACAAAAGGTATGCCGCCTTTTTGTAAAAGAGATAGCAGGTTTATATGCTCCATAAGATGCGGGATGATAATGGCGCCGCTTATTTGAGAGCTGGCAATATGCATGTAAAGCTTTGTTTGGTCGTGAAAGCGGCTGTCGTAAGACATAATAATTGTGTAATAGCCGTTTTTTTGCATGTAAGATTCTATATGGTTACAAATGTCACCCCAAAAAGGGTCGCTTAATTGGGGCAGCAAAATACAAATTGTATCGCTTTTACGGCTGCGCAAATTTTGCGCAGCCTTATTGGGTATATAACCAAGCTTTTTAATGCTAGCGGCAATTTTCTCTTGGTTTAAAGGAGAGAGTCTTTTGCCGTTTAAATATTTTGATATGGTTGCCAAAGAGAGGTTTGTATCTCGGGCTATATCCTTTATTGTGCAGCTCATGATATGACTCCTTTTTTAATTATTGAAAGTATACTATCGGTTTACATTAAATGCAAATAAAACCCAAAACTGCATTTTCAGCAAAACGTTTAACTCACTATTTGGGGTATTATTTATATAAAAATGCGTTAAAGTTTGGCAAATATATAAAAGTTATCAAATTATCATTGATAAAAGTAAGTATGGTTCATATAATTCAAACATAAAAAGCGAAACGTTTTACTTTTGAAAACAATCAATTTTACAAGGAGGTAAAAATGAAAAATCAAAAATTAGTGGCGCTCTTTTTAGCTGTGGGTATGCTGTTTAGTTTGGTGGCATGTGGCGGCGGTTCCTCATCGGGTAGCAATGGTTCTGCTGTCGGCAAAGATTCGGTAACAATTCGCGTAGCTTCGCGTTATGGGGCAGACGTGCCCGATGAAGACTACTACCGCCAAAAGGTAGAAGAGTTTAACGCGCTAGACAATGGAATTATTGTTGAAATGGACAATATCCCCACCGAGTCGGAATATCTTGATAAGCTGAGAACTTCCTTTGCCAGTGGTGATACACCCAATGTATTTATAGAATACGGCGGCTCCCGTACGCTGGATTATCTGGAAGCAGATGCACTTGTAAACATGGAACCCTATTTTGAGGAAGATTCTGCCTGGAAAGATACTTTTTATCCGGCAATGTTTGATGAATTGCAGTACGACGGGTACGATGGCACCTGGGGCGTTCCTTTTAAAAGCTACATTGTAGTGTTATATTACAACACCGAAATTTTTGAAGAAAACAACCTTACACCTCCTTCCAGTTTTGACGATTTGCAGGAAGTGTGCGAACAGCTTCTTAACCTTGGGATTAAACCCTTTCAAACCGGCGAAAAAGACGTATGGCGTTTTGGACATTTCCACAACAATCTTGTAATAAAATCTTTGGGTACCGAAGCAGTGGATAACCTTGCAACCCGTTCTTTAAGTTACGACAGCGCCGAAATGCTGGAAACCTATGCCCTTATTTCGGATATGGTGCAAAAAGGATATTTTGGCGAAGATATTTTAAACACCGATTATAATACCGAAAAAGCAACCTTTGCCTCTGGCGGCAGCGCTATGCGTTGGGATGGCTCTTGGTATGTATCCGAAATTTTTGGCACCGAAACCTACGACCGTACCGGAATTGTTGCCTTCCCTTATGTAGACGAAGCCTATGCCAATATGGCGCAGGGCGGCTCTTCGGATATGTGGTTTGTTTCTAAGCTAAACAAATCCGAAGAAGAGATTGCGGCTTCTGTAGAGTTTTTAAAATTTATTACTTCGCAGGATTATTTTGCGGGCAATAACGAAGTGGCAGCGGTTTTGTACCCGGCCGATTTTGAGCCCACTGCTGCAACCCCTGCCAACCCCTTGTTGGATACTATAAAAGAGATTGCAAGCAATGCTACCGATATGCGTACAGACATTCAAAACTACGACCCCGAAAGCCATATGTTGGATACAGTGCGCAATGCATTGCAGGGCCTTGCCATGGGCAATACCCCAGAGGAATGCGGCGCGGCCATTGTAAATAATATACAAACAGGCTAAACAAGCAGGCAGTGGCCCGCAGGCAAGGCTTGCGGGCCACTTTTTTTAGGAAAGGGGCGGCATTTTGAAAAACAAAGTAAAGGATAAGCTTGTTACCATTGGTTTTTTACTGCCTGCACTTATTTTATTTGGCGGTTTTATCGTATATCCTGTTTGCAACACAATCTACCTGTCTTTTCATAGCTGGAAAGGCATCTATGGCTCGGCTATGGATTTTGTGGGCCTAAGCAATTTTACCAGCGTGTTGCAGGACAAAGCCTTTTGGAATGCAATGCTAAATGCATTTTATTTTATGGTAGGCGGCTTTTTGGTTTTAATGCCCTTGTCCTTTGGGCTTGCTTTATTGGTAACCTCTAAACTGCGGGGAACCCGCTTTATGAAAACCGCCTTTTTTATGCCGGTAATGCTTTCTACCACTGCGGTGGCACTTATGTGGGTTTATATTCTTAACCCCAGCTATGGCGCATTAAACGAGCTATTACGCATGGTGGGGCTGGGCTCTCTTGCAAAAGAGTGGCTTACAACTCCAACGCTAAATGTGTGGAGCATTGTACTGGTAAACGAGTGGATGTATGCGGGCTATAATATGCTTATTTTTGCGGCGGGGCTTGTTTCCATCCCAAACTCTTTGTACGAAGCGGCCGAGCTGGATGGCTGTACAGGCTGGAAGAAAATACGGTATATAACCATACCGCTTTGCAAAGAGTCTTTTAAAATATTTGCTGTATTATGCGTTACGGGGTGTTTAAAAGCCTTTGATATTGTGTGGGCCATGACAAAAGGCGGCCCCAATAATATATCGGAAACGCCCGCAACCCTTTTGTACAACAAGGCCTTTACCTTTAAGCAATTTGGGGTTAGCAGCGCTATTGGGGTTATTTTGCTAATACTTGGTATTGTAATCAGCCTAATGCTGAACCGGGCGCTCAAGTCCGAGGAGGTGTAATGTGGTAGGCAAAAAGCGTACAGTAGGAAAAGGCATTTGTTATCTGTTTGCGGTTTTTTGGGGGATTATGACCATTTTTCCGTTGTTTATTACTTTTTTATCTTCGGTAAAAAACAACGAGGGAATCACCCTTGGTATGTTTAAATGGCCCGATGCCTTTTTATGGTCTAACTATATTACAGCGTTTGAAAAGGCCAATATAGGCAGGGCGGTGCTCAACTCTATTTTTGTTGCGCTAACCTCCACCGTAATTGTTTGTTTGGTGGGCATGTTGGCCGCATATGTGCTTACACGCAAAAAATTTAAGCTAAAGGGGCTTATATACAGCCTTTTTATAGTGGGTGTAATGGTGCCGGTGCACTGTACAATCATTCCCATTTCTACGCTGGGTACCCGCACGGGCGGTATGAACTCGTACTGGTTTCTTATTTTGGTGTATGTGGCCTTTAACCTTAGCCAGGCAATCTTTTTGTTTACGGGCTACCTAAACGGCATTAGCCGCGAGATGGATGAAGCCGCCATTATAGATGGATGCAACGATACACAATTACTTTTTCGCATCCTCATGCCTATGTCTGTGCCCATAATATCTACCGAGGCAATTTTGGCCTTTATTTATGGATATGGCGAGCTGATTTTTTCTATGGTTTTGCTTACAAACGAAAAGAAGTACACTATATCAAGGGCTATGCTGGCTTTTTCGGGCGGCTACCAAACACAATTGGGCCCCATTTTTGCCTGTATTATAGTGGCTGTACTGCCCATGATTATACTGTATATCCTCTTTCACGAGCGGGTGCAGTCTGGCATGTTGGCCGGTGCAATTAAGGGCTAAAATGCGCTGTATACCACCGGTGTTGAAGCCCAATTTGGCTATGTGTTAGAATGAAGCAAAAAGCGCCCGCGGCATGGGGGTATAACAGGGGAGTGCCAAAGGTGTATTTTGCGGGAGAATAATGATGGCAATTACAATAAAGGATATTGCAAAAGAAACCGGGCTGGCAATTTCTACCATCTCTAAATACATGAACGGAGGTACGGTGCGGTCTCAAAACAAACAAGTTATAGATGATGCAATAAACAAGCTGGGGTACCATCCCGCGCAAGCAGCCCGCGGTTTACGCAGTGCGCGCACCTACAATGTTGGCATTGTACTGGATGGACTGGAAAACCAGTATATTGCACTTATGAGCGCCGAGTTTGAAAAAAGGCTGCATGCCGCAGGTTATTCTTTTGTGGTTTGCTGCCATAGAGATGATATAGAGCTGATGGAAAAATCTATGGAGTTTTTAATCAGCAAACAGGTAGACGGCATCCTTGTGGCACCCATCTCTACTCAGGTAGATTACCTTGCCCCGGTTAGAAAAGCGGGCATCCCTGTAATAGCGCTGGACCGTATCCCAAAACATTTAGAGTGCGACAGTGTTACCACCAACGCCGCCAAAGGATCCTACGAGGCTGTGGAGTATTTAATAAATCAGGGGCACAATAAAATTGCCATTATCACCGGCGCCAAAATAGGCAATGCAGGCTACGATACAGCGGTAGAGCGCTATAACGGTTATTTGCGTGCCATGGAGGATTACTGCCTGCCGGTGCTGCCGGGCTTTGTGCGCGAGGGCGATTTTAGCTTTGAATCTGGCTTTGAATGCATGAACGATTTGTGGGAACTGCAAAACAAACCCACGGCCTTGTTTGTAACAAATTACAATATGACGCTGGGTACTGTAACGGCCATCCATAATTTAAAAATTCAGGTGCCGGGGCAGCTTTCGCTTGCGGTGTTTGACGACTTGGAATTTTCGCTTATTTCTAACCCTAAATTAACGGCTGTACGGCAGCCGGCAGAAAAAATAGCAGAGACCAGTCTCGAAATTTTATTTAAAAGGATGCGCGGGGAAAACGAGGATTATCCCAAACGTGTAAAGCTGCCCGCTACCTTCCATATCAGAGACTCTGTAGCAAAACTCAAATAAAGGAGAATCACCATGAAGGATACTAAACAACAATGGTTTAAAGATGCAAAGTTTGGATTATTTATCCACTGGGGACTATATGCGCTTTTAGCGGGAGAATATAAAGGCCAAAAAACAGACCGTATTGCCGAATGGATTATGAACCGTATGGATATACCCGCCGGGGAATATGAAAAACTGGCGGCGGATTTTAACCCGGTTAATTTTGATGCCGATATGATTGTGCGCAAAGCCAAAGAATGGGGGATGAAGTACATTGTTTTTACAGCAAAACACCACGAAGGTTTTGCAATGTACAATTCTGCCAGCAGTGCCTATAATGTTGTAAAGGCAAGCCCGTATGGCAGCGATATTGTAGAACAGCTTAAAACAGCATGTGATAAATACGGCATGCGTTTGGGGCTTTATTACTCGCAAGCGCAGGATTGGCACGACCCAAATGGGCTGTGGGCCAACCATGACAACAGCAGCAAAGATTACCAGCAATATTTAGATAATAAGGTAAAGCCCCAACTTACCGAAATTTTAACCCAGTATGGGGATATAGCCCTTATTTGGTTTGATACACCGATGGAATCTACCCCCGAGCAAAGCCAGTCTCTTATCGACCTTGTAAAATCGATACAGCCCAACTGTATTGTAAGTGGGCGTATTGGCAATGGAATGGGCGAATATATGACCACGGGCGATAACTTTATCCCCCGCCTGCCCTATAAGGGAGACTGGGAGCTGCCTGCTACCCTAAACGATACATGGGGCTTTAGCAAATACGACCATAACTGGAAGAGTACAGAGGAAATAATACGGCTGCTTTTAAAAGTAACAGCACGCGGCGGCAATTACCTGCTTAACATTGGCCCGGATGCACTGGGCAATGTGCCAGTAGAAAGCATGGAAATACTGGATAAAGCAGGCGCCTATGTGCAAAAAAACAGCGAGGCAATTTTTGGCACACAGCGTATGGATTTTTATCCCTACGAGATGGAATGGGCAGAGTTTACCCAAAAAGACAATAAGCTGTTTGTACACGTATTTCAGCCACGTGTGCGGGTAGAGCTTATGAACGTTGGCAATAAGGTTAAACGTGCCTATTTGCTGCGAGATGGCCGCGATTTGCAGTTTGAATGCCTTATCTCCTGCGAGGGCAACAGCATGATTGAGGTGGACTTGCCGGCCGATATGCACGATAAAGCTTACTATTGTGTAGGGCTTGAGTTTGAGGGCGAAGGCCCCAATTTTGAGCCGCTGGAGGGTGATGAGTAAGCGTTTTTTTACTCTTTTGCATACCATAGCGCTACAAAAGGCGGGCAGCTTATATAGTAATAAGCTGCCCGCCCCTTATTTTGCTGTTTGGTAAATATACTGTAAAAAAGTAGATAGCAATGCATTGACCATAAATACGGGCAATAAAAGTTTTATTGCTAATATTGTTCTGGTGGATGCTCCTTTAAATAGGTTAAAAATTCTTGCCGGGTTACCCGTTGCAGCCCGTCACGTTCGGGGTCTGTTACAGGGGTAACCTCGCCGCCGTTAATGCCGGTAAGAAGTGATGCGGTGCGGGGGCGGCAAAAATTGCCCTGGCACAACCCCATACCTGCATGGGTGCGGCGCTTTATCGCATCCACAGTGGTTAGCTTTATACCGCGGGTGGCGGCATCCCGTACCAGTGCTTCGGGCACCTGTTCGCAGCGGCACAACATCCTGCCTTCGGCGCCCTCGGGTAAATCCAGCATGGGGGCCAATATCTCCGGCGCAAAGGGTTTATGGGGTACGTAGGTAGGACGGCGATAGGGCTGAAAATCCGCTTTTTCTTTTAATCCTAGCCCGGCTTTTTGCAGCAAGCCACGCACCATATCAGCCACAGCAGGGGAGGCGGTAAGCCCGGGAGACTGGATACCTGCGGCCTGTATAAAGCCTGCAACGGTTTTGCTTTCTTCAATAATAAAGTCTCCGGTAGAAGCCACCGGCCTTGCGCCTGCAAAACTGCGTAAAAATAAGTTTATGTCAATGCTTTTGGTGGTTTGCAGCGCAGTTGTATGTATTTTTTCCAGCCGGGCAGGGTGAGTGTTACGGTCTGTGCTTTCTTCATCTATTGCATCCGGCCCAATTAAAAGGTTGCCGTAAATAGTGGGGGTTACCAGTATGCCTTTGCCCATTTTTGTGGGCATCTGAAATAGCACCTGTTTAATGGTACTTCCACTGCCTGCGCGCAGCAAAATATATTCACCGGAGCGCGAATGAATGCTATAGGATTTATCTCCCACAAGGGCAGAGATATCGCCGGCGCCAAGCCCAGCGGCATTTACAATGTATCGTGTGCGGTATTCTTCGCCCGCAGCAGTGGTAAGGGTAAAACCGCTTTCGGTTTTTGTGATGGAAGCTATGCTGCTGCTTAAAAATAGTTCCAGTCCGTTTTCTATGGCGTTTTCGGCCAGGGCAACCGTATATTCAAAGGGAGAGCATACCCCAGCACCCTTGCAGTAAAGGGCAGCCACCACATCTGGGTTTACGTTTGGCTCTATGGCAATAACCTGGTGTTTGATTAAAATAGACAAATCCCGCAGGCCGTTTTCTCGGCCGCGCTGCAATAGGTCTTGTAAGCCTTCGGCCTGCTGGGGCGTAAACGCCAAAACAAGAGACCCAATGGCAGAAAATCCAAAATGCAGTTCGCTGTCCAGCTTGGCAAATTCTTGCCGGCCGGTATAGCACAAGCGCCCTTTTAGGGTAGTAGAGGGCTCTGCAAACCCGCCGTGTACAATGGCGCTGTTGGCTTTACTGGCACCCATGCATACATCTGGTTCTTTTTCAAACAAGGCCATCCGCAGTTGGTAGCGGCTTAATAAGCGTGCAACAGAGCAACCTGTTACGCCGCCGCCTATAATTATTACGTCATACATTGTTTTGCCTCCCTTATTTGGGTACACATGCATCCGGTAAATTTATTGTAACAATCAAAAAGGGGCAAGTCAAAAAAACACAGCGGTTTATCAAATAAATATAAAAATATAAATGTAAGATAAACGTTGTTGGCGGGTACTTTTTACAATGCCTTTAAAAGCGGCCATGCCTTGACGCATTTTTGCTGAACGTGTATCATGACAAATAGTGTTTGCCAATGTGCAATTGTTTGCAGGCAAGACATTTTACCGAAAGGAAGATGGGCTTGGTTTTTAGCAGTGTAGCGTTTTTGTTCTATTTTTTGCCGGTGCTTTTGGGCGTTTATGCAATTGTGCCTAAAAAGATGAAAAACGGCGTCATGATCCTTGCAAGTATGTTGTTTTTTGCGTGGGGAGAAATCCGTTTTATACCGGTTATGCTGGGGCTGTCTGTAGTGGATTTTGCCTGCGGACAGATGATGGAAAAAAACAGAAATAACGACAAACGCCGCTTACTATTTATGTTAATTGGGGTTTGTACAAACCTGTTTGTTCTTTTGTTTTTTAAATATACAAACTTTTTTGTTGCAAACGTAAATGGTTTGCTGGGTACTTCTTTTGCCGATCCCAACATTATTCTTCCAATTGGTGTATCCTTTAACTCCTTCCAATCTATGAGTTATGCCATAGACGTATACCGTGGCACCACCCATTGCGAAAAAAAGTACTACGATTATCTTTGCTATACCACCTTGTTTCCGCAAATTATAGCGGGCCCTATTGTAAGGTATGTAACGGTAGAAAAAGATTTGGATGACCATCAGCTTACAAGAGACAGCTTTTCTATGGGCATGCGCCGCTTTTTGGTGGGCCTTGGCAAAAAGGTGCTTATTGCCAACAATGTTGGCCTTTTGTGGGACCAGGTGTCTAAGGGGCAGGCGGGCGAAGCCACTGTACTGCTGTATTGGATTGGCATAATTGCATATACCTTCCAAATTTACTTCGATTTCTCGGGCTATTCCGATATGGCCATTGGCCTTGCCCGTATCTTTGGCCTTACATTTGATGAAAACTTCGATTCGCCCTATGTATCGCGCAGTATTACAGAGTTTTGGCGCCGCTGGCACGTAACGCTGGGGCAGTGGTTCCGGGATTATGTGTATATCCCGCTGGGAGGTAACCGTAACGGTGCCATCCGTCAGGTGTTTAACATACTTGTGGTTTGGGCACTTACCGGCTTTTGGCACGGTGCATCGTGGAACTTTGTTTTGTGGGGCTTATATTTTGCGGTGCTGCTTATACTGGAAAAATTCGTCTTCTTCCGCTTTTGGAAGCACGTGCCAAGATTTTTCCAGCACTTTTACACCATGTTTTTGGTAATCATCAGTTGGGTTATTTTTGCCTCGGATGATTTGGTGGGGGTAAACTTAATTGGTTACCTTAAAGGCATGTTTGGGCTTGCTGGCTTGCCCTTGTGGGATTCTAACGCGGTATTTTTGCTGTTGCAATACCTGCTTATCTTTATTTTGGCGGCCTACTTCTCTACAACGCACTTTAAAAAGATACTGCTGCGCGTAAACAACACCGGCAGCCGTGCCGTATGGGGATTGGCAAGCGTTGGATACATTGTTGTATTTCTGGTTTGCGTGGCCTTTATTGTAAATAGCAGCTATAACCCGTTCCTGTATTTCCGATTCTGAAAGAGGTGGCCGTATGGATAAACAAGCAGACGTAAAAAATAAAAACAAACCGGCCAGCGAGCTGTGGAAAAACCGGTTTTTCTTTGTGATATTCTTCTGTATTTGGATGATAATTGTAGTGTGGAACTTGCTTACACCCTCCAAGGTTTTTTCCGAAATGGAAAACCGCCAGTTGGCCTCGTGGCCAAAGTTTACAGTGCCAACCCTATTGGATGGCGAATATATGGATAATGTAAACACCTATTTAAACGACCAGTTTGCAGGCAAAGATATATGGATACCCAGCCAAAGCCTTATAGAATATGGGCTTGGCAAAAGGGAAAACAACAATGTTTTTTTAGGTAAAAACGCTTTAATTGGTGATATAGAGCCAAAAGACGAAACGATTGTGCAGGACAATATACAGGGCATTAATGCATTTGTGCAGCAATACCCCAATATACAGGCTTATGTTGCGCTGGTGCCCGGCGCGGGTACCATTCAATCGCAAAAGCTGCCCCCGTTTGCCACCGAATGGGACGAGGGCGCCATGATACAAGAAGTATACCAACAGCTAGAAAGTGGTATAGAATCCGTCAATCTTTCGGATACCTTGCTGGAACACAATCAGGAGTATATCTTTTATCGCACAGACCATCACTGGACAACCTATGGCGCTTTTTTGGCATATCAGCAAATAGCCGATATGATGGGCTTGCCGGTATACCAGCAAAGTGATTTTGAAATTACCCCTTTAAGCACAGACTTTTTGGGAACATACCACAGTAAAACGGGATTCCCTCTGGTAAAAAAAGATGAAATGGAATTGTATCAGATGGGCACCGCTGTAAAATACGAGGTGTTTGACGGCGCACAAACGGTAGAATATGATTCTCCTTTTTTTGCAGAGTTTTTAGAAAAGAAAGATAAATATTCTTACTTTTTGGGGCAGGTACAGCCCGCAACCAAAATTTATACACAGGCACAAACCGGCAAAAAGCTAATTATCTTTAAAGATTCTTACGCACATTGCTTAACGCCTATGTTAATGGATCAGTACAGCGAAATATTACTGGTAGACCTGCGGTATTTTAATATGCCGGATCCGGTTGCGTATTTAGAAGCACAAGAGTATGACGACGCATTGTTTTTGTATAGTGTAGATACATTCTCTCATCAAAAACTTACCAGTAAATTGGCATAACGAATAACATTTTGCACAAAGCAGGCGCATTTGCGTCTGCTTTTTATTAGTGTGGGTTTATTTAAATAACAGTGTTTTTATATATAATATTTTTGCAAAAAAAGAAAAACCATTGAATAAAGGTTTATTTTGAATTATATTGTAAACAATAAAGTATAGCGCCTAGTTTGGAGGGGTAACTATTGCCATTACAAATAAAAAGGATATACGAAGCTGTATTGCCACAAGACGGTACAAGGATATTAATTGATCGCTTATGGCCCCGGGGCGTATCGAAAGAGCGCGCCAGTTTAAAAGAGTGGTTTAAAGATATAGCGCCAAGCACCACTTTGCGAAAGAGTTTTTCGCACAAAGAAGAATATTTTGAAAAGTTTAGCCAAGATTATTTGTATGAATTGCAAAACATCCCCCAAAAGCAAAAACTGTGCCAGCAGTTGTTGCGTTGGAGCAAAGAGGGTATGGTAACACTTTTGTATGCGGCCAAAAGCCCAACTATTAACCACGCAGTGGTTTTGCTGTATTTTTTACAAAACACCCCAAATTAATATTCGATTAAAAGAATAAAAAAGAACCCCCGTTTAAAGGGGTTCTTTTTTGTTTTATTGTACTTCTCTTTCAATATGGCTTTGGTATATACTGTGCAGTTGCTGGGGGATAGGCACGGGCCTCTTTTGCTCCATATCATAAAAATAGCCTGTTTGGCTGCCTTTACACATCAGCGTGCCCTCCGCCCGTATTTCAAGGCTTACAGTCCACCGAGAGCGGGTTAAGTCGGTTTTGTTTAAAATAGGAGACTGTCCTATTTTAAGCATATCACCATATGGCCAGTAGGTTTCCAATAATAAAAAACGAAGGTCTTCAAACCACCGAATGCAAACAATATTGCTTACAATACCCATTACATCAATATCGTATGCATGTACCTTTATTTCTTTTTCAACAAACATAGGGCGCGCGTCCATATTGGCGGTTCTCCTTTAACAGTAAATTGTATGTAGGCAGCTTAGCACAAAAAATACCATAAATCCATTTGCGTATGTAAACCTGGGATATTAACCTTGGTATTCATCCCTTTCGCGGCGGTTATGTTTGGCACGTACAACTACAAGCACAACAGCGCCAACGGCAGCCGCACCCAATGCACATAGGCTTAGGGTAAGCCATAAGGGCATACCGCTTTGAGGAGCCTCTGCAATTTGTATAACAACAGTAGCAGGTACGCCATCGGGATTGGTATAGGTAATAATACTGCTGCCTCCCTTTAAGGGTGTAAAACTGGCGCTTTCGCCCTCAAAGGTGGCGGTAAAATAGCTGCTGTCCCATTCCCAGCCCATTTCTCCGCTTGCACCATCTTGCGGGTGGGTAAGGCTAAAAGCGCGCCCTACAACAGCGCCATTAGAGGGTGGCACAAGGCTGGCAACCGGCAGTGGCTGAGAAGAGGATACAGATGGAACCGAAGATACAACAGAGGAACTGCTGCTTGCACTGGAAGAAGCCGCAGGCTGGGAAGAAACAGAATTTGCATTCCACTGGGCATACAGGCGGGTATCTTGCGTAATGGCAAGTATAGCGCCCGGTTTGTAAGCGGTTCCGGTTCCATCGGCTTTGGTATTCCACCCTGTAAAAGTATAGCCTTGGCGTTTGGGTACAACGGTGCGCAGGGTAACAGATGAGCCGGAGGTATAGCCTGTTTGGTCATCAATCATGCTTGTGCCGTGCCCGCCCCAGTTTACGTTGTACATTACCCTAAATACAGGGGTAACCGGCTGGGTGGTGGTTTTTTGTACGTTAATGGGTATACTGGCCTTTACACCACTGCCGTCTTTGGCTGTAGCGGTTATGGTGGCACTGCCTTCTTTTAGGGCGGTTATAAGGCCGTTGGCATCCACGCTTGCTACCAGTGCATCGCTAGAAGCCCATGTAACCTCTTTTAAGGTTGCATTGCCTGGCTGTACGGTGGCTGCCATTTGCAGGTTGCTGCCAATTAAAAGGCTGGCAGCAGTGTTGTTTAGGGTAATACCGGTGGCTTTTACCGCTGTAATGGTTAAAGCTATGGTATCTTGGGGGGCGGGCGCCTTACCGGTGGCAGATACGGTTTTGGACTTGGCTGTTATGGTAACTGTGCCCTCTTTTATGCCGGTAACCACGCCGGTTGCGTCTACTGTGGCGGTTTCGGTATTGCTGGATTCCCACACAATGGTTTTATCGGTGGCATTCTCTGGCAGCACCAAAACAGAAAGGTTAAGCGTGCCTTTTAGGGGCACATCGGTACTGCTTGGTGTGTTGATGGTAACCGATTGAACAATGCTTGTTACGGTAAGGCTTGCCTGCCCGGTAATATTGCTGCCATCTTTGGCAGTGGCAATTATATTTGTACTGCCGGGCGATTTTGCGGTTATGGTACCGTTATCGTCAATTACAGCAATTTCGGTGTTGGCAGATGACCAGGTTATATCGGTATTTGCCGCATTTTGCGGGG